>WFQV01000323.1 GCA_015486905.1 Melioribacteraceae bacterium
TACTTAACACCGGAGCAAAAATATGCTGCTTGACGAAGTTATCAACATATTAACAAAGAAAGAAAAAAAGAAGCAAAAAAAGAAAGAAATTATTATTATTGTGTCAACTTTTTTCAGGACAAGACAGGCCTCGTCACTTATTACGCATTACTCGTTACTAAGTTATTTGTCATTTGCCCCGCCGTTGGCTGGACGTCATTCATTGCGGTTGAAAACATTCTGTGGGAATTAAATCGTAAATCGATTGTTCTTTGTTCTTAGTGCTTGGTTCTTAGTTGAATAAAATTCGCGCATTCGCGGCTTTTACGGAGGCTGGTTATTTAAAACTGACTTTGCGCTCTTTGTGACATTCCTTTGCGCTCTTTGCGTGGAAAAATATGTTTTTTCGCAGATTGTCCCCGCCCCCGCAACCTGCCGAGTCGGGAACCAATCCGCTCTACAAATCTTAGCTAATTCATTCGTGCATTAGTGGCTATTCTGAACGCCGGTAACTTATGACTTAAGACTTTTCATCTGTGTTCAATTGTCCAATCAGCGGTAATCATAATTTTTCATGAAAATCAGCGTCCCATTATTCGTCATTCATTCGTTCTTCGTTTAGAGGTTTAGTTCGCCTTCGGCGGTTTAGAAGTTTAGAAGCACTTAGAGTGAACAGAAAATTTTTAATTTTTAACCTGCCTACCGGCAGGCAGGTTCTTAATTTTTAATTGAATAAATCCGTGTTCCATTCGAAACGGAAGTGCTAAGAGATTAATCTTTCAATAATGTCCACGCTCGAAATTCCTTCCGCTTCCGCGCTGAAATTTGGAATTATTCTGTGCCTTAGAACAGGTACAATAAACTTTTTTACATCTTCAATTGAAGGAGTAAAGCGTCCCTCCATTATTGCGTTAGCTTTTGCCGCAAGGATTAAGAACTGCGAAGCTCTCGGTCCTGCACCCCAGTTGACCCATTTTTTAACGTAATCTTTTCCGGAATTGTCGGGGCGGGTAGATTGTGCAATTTTAACCGCGTATTCGATTACGTTTTCTGCAACCGGAGTTCTAAGTACAAGATTTTGAAATTCAATTATTTCTTTAGCGGTTAAAACTTTTTTTAATTCGGGAATATTTCCTACTGTTGTTGTTTTTATTATTGAAACCTCTTCGTTGTAGCCCGGGTAATCAAGCCAAAGGTTAAACATAAATCTGTCCAGCTGAGCTTCGGGTAAGGGGTAAGTACCTTCCTGCTCAATCGGGTTTTGAGTTGCAAGCACGAAGAAAGGCTGTTCCAATCTGTAGCTCACTCCCGCCGCAGTAACCATATTTTCCTGCATTGCTTCCAAAAGGGCGGACTGCGTTTTGGGCGGGGTGCGGTTTATTTCGTCGGCAAGAATAATATTTGCAAAGACCGGACCTTTAATAAAGCGGAACCTGCGTTCTTTTGTCGAGCGGTCTTCCTCTATTATTTCCGTACCGGTTATATCTCCCGGCATTAAATCCGGCGTGAACTGTATTCTGCTAAACTTCAAATCCAACACTTCGGCGATTGTTTTAATCAGCAAGGTTTTTGCAAGTCCCGGCACGCCAACCAACAAGCAATGCCCCTTTGAGAACAATCCGGTTAAAATTTGGTCGATTATTTCTTCCTGCCCGACAATAACTTTGGCAATCTCGGTTTTAATATTTTTAATCGAAACGTTTAACTTTTCTACAAGTTCAATATCGTTTTGTTTGTTTTCGCTCACAATTGCCGCCTTAAATTCTTATTTCCCAATAAATTTTCTTTTTCAATTCTTTAATCCATTGATGGTAAAGCCTTTGCTTCTTGTCAATCTCCGCAATTTTTTTAATCTCATCGTAATCCTCTGAGAGCGACGGACGGTGTTCGGGAGTATGTTTAAGTAGCTTTACAATATGATAACCGTAGGTAGTGCTGTTAATGTCTAATCTCGTGGGGTAAGTCATTTCACCGGGTTTTAATTTGTAGAGTTGATTAAGGAGAGATTTCTCCAACTGTCCCGCATCGAAAGTACCGAGTTTGCCGCCGAATGGGGCGGTTTGCTTGTCGTCGCTGTATTTTTTCGCATAATATTCAAATGTGTGAACACCTCTTTTAATACTGTCGCGGAGGTTACTTAGGAAATCGATAGCCTGCAAATCCGCTTTTTCGTCACTGCGGATTTTAATTAAAATGTGTCGTGTGTGAATTTCGTCCCCGCGTCTATCCAATAGTTGAATAATGTGGAAACCGACGGGGGATTCAACAATTCCCGAGAGTTGACCCTTTTTAAGTTTGAATGCCGCGGATTCGAATTGCGGGTAAAAAACCCCCCGCTTTACGTAACCCAAATCACCGCCTTTCGAGGCGCTTCCCGGGTCGTCGGAATATTTCTTTGCGAGTTCGGCAAAGTCGGCGCCTTTCTTTAAGGAATCCAATATCATCTTGGCTTTTTCGTAGGCTTTTTTTCTAACGCGTGCACCTTTCTGAGGGTTAATAAAAATATGTGCAATTTCAAATTTTTCAGGTACGACGCCGAGGGAATCTTTGTAACGGTCGAAGAATTCTTTCACTTCCCTGCGGGAAATATCGATGTTGCCGAATTTTTTATTTTGCACCATTTGAGCCATTAAGTTTTTACGGGTGTCGTCGCGCAGCTCTCTTTTAATCCTTTCGATGCTCATCCCGTAAACCTGTTCTACCTTTTGGCGCGAACCGTATTGATTGATGTAATAATTAATTTGGTAATTTAATTGTTGTTCTATCTGGTCATCGCTTACCGTGATTGAATCCAACTCCGCTTGAGCGTAAAGAAGTTTTTCTTCAACCATCGATTCAAGCACGCGCCTGCGGAATTTTTTGTCTTTGGGATTTGCCCTTTGAGCCGCTGCGGCTAACTCGACTCTGAAATTAAACTCCGATTGCAGAATGATTTCGTCGCCGACTACGGCTACAATTTTGTCTAACACTTCTTGAGCTTTGACTGCAAAAGTAAAAATGAAAATAACGAATAGGATTTTTTTTAACATTTTTTTACCTGTAAATTTCTACGCTGTATTTTGAATACAAATCGTCCTTGTATTTTTTAATTAATTTTTTCCTTTTAATAGCAAAAAGTCGTTCCCGTATTTCTTTTTTAACAAATTGAAAATCGGGGATTTTTCCTTTTGAAAATTTTTTAAGAAGTTGAACAACAGTAAATCTTTTCCGTTCCGTTGGGAAAACAATACTGACCTCGTTCGAGTCCATTGCCGAGAGAAGTCGTTTAACAATGCCTGAGCCAAAGTTTTGTTTTTCCGTAAAAATATTTTCTTGGATTTTAATCAAGCCGTTGGATTTTTTCGAGAAAGCGGCAGCTTCTTTCCAACTCTTTTCCATTGCAACGTATCGAAAGTTCTGCGCGTCAATCTTTGTCGAAAAGTCCGCGCGGTTAAAAACAAAAGCTTCGTCAGTCAAACTGAAATCCGTTTTGTGTTTATTAAAATAGTTCAACTCTTCATCTCTCTCAACGCTTGGTTCATTCTCCTTCAAATATTTTTCAATTAAAAGTCCTTCCGCAATTCTTGCTTTGTCTTCAGCAACTATTCTTTTGTACTTCTCCGAATTCGTAATATTTTGTTCCTTAGCTTCATCATAGAAGGTTCTTGTTTCAATCCAATTCCGGATGTATTCCTGCCGGTACAGATGACTGTTGTTCTTAAGTGCGTCTTGCAATTCGGCTTCGGTAAGTTTTTCAGCCCCAACCGTAGCCGCCACACCTTTCGGAGCTTTTCCCTTTGAGCAGGCGCCGATTGAAAAGGCAAATAAAATCAGCGCTAAAGCCCAATTATTTTTTCTTAAAAGCTTCTTTAAGTACATTGTAATAATATTCCGGGTGATACCTTGCTCTTAAGCTTTCTACGTAAGCGTTTTCCAAATCTTTGCTTAATTTCTCTTGGTAATCGCTTAATGCTTCCTGCCTTGCTTCGCTGTAACTTTTCAGATGTGCAGGATCTTTTTTAACAAGTTTTACAATCGACCAGCCTTTGCCTGTTTTGAAAGGTTTGCTAACATCACCCGGTTTTTTTAGCTTCCACGCACGGTCGGCCATTATGCTTGATCTAACCGGAGTTAAGCCGAAATGTCCGCTTTTCTTCTTGTAGCCGAATCGTTCGGTTACCTGACTTGCTAAGCTGTCGAACTTTGCACCGTTTTGAATTTCCGAATAGTATTTTTTCGCCAAGGAGTCTTTCCTTGTAAATATTTCGTAGAATTCCACTCTGTCGGGATATTTGTATTTGTCGCGGTTTGCTTCGAAATATTTCTTAACGGCGTTAGTGTCTATTTTCATTTTGTCCCAAACTTCTTCCTTCTGAAGTTTGAATATGTAAATTCCGTTGCGGTAATCGTTCAATAATTGTTTGAAAACCGAGTCTGTTTTTTCGAGTCCCAACGCTTCTTTTTCAAGCAATTCTTCGGAGGCAAAGGCTTCGACACCGCTTGAGAAATTATTCTCGTTTACTATTTTATCCGAGAAATCCTGGTTGTTAATCAAGAAATTAAAAAGAGTATCTGCTTTGTAGGGTTGATTATCAATGGTAAAGACAACGGAATTTTTAAGTGCTTTGTAAAGTTTGGAATTCAATAAATTATCGTTAAACTTAATAGAATCGTTTTTGTTAGCCGCAACGGTTTTGATTAGTGTTTTGTTAGGGCGGTATTTGTAAACGGTTTTGAGGGAATCGATGAGAGTATTGTAATCATGTTTGTAACGTTGACGCCGGTAAATTTTACGAAGCTGGTCTTTAACCGAATCGAATGAAGGGTAGGGTGGAATCTCAACCAATTGAATAAGATGGTAGCCGAAACGTGTTTTTACGATGTCGGAAATTTGTCCGGGTTTCTTAAGATTAAATGCCGCTTCGTCGAAAGGTTTCACCATCATTCTACGACTGACGTAGCCCAAGTCCCCGCCTTTATTAGCCGAGCCGGGGTCTTCCGAATATTTCTTAGCGAGCTTTGCAAAATCCGCTCCTCGTTCCAATCGTTTTTTAATATCTTTAATTTTTGCCAATGCGGCAGCTGAATCAACCTTTCCGTTCTTACGTACGAATCTAATCAAAATATGACGGATTTTAATTTTAGGAACTCTTTTTTGTTTGGCGGTTACTTTAATTACGTGCCAGCCGTAGCGGGAATGAACCGGCTTGCCGTAAACGTGTCCCACCGGAGTTGAAGTAATTGCTTTGTCGAAATCCCGGTTTACAATTCCGCATGTAAACCAATAAATATCTCCGCCGTTGTTTTTGGAGTAACGATCGTCGGAATATTTTTTAGCAAGCTCTTCGAAAGAGGCTTTCCCGCTTTTTATTTCGTTAATTATTTTTTGTGCGAGATCTTTGGAAGAAATTTTGCCGCCTCTGTTGGGGCGAAGCATAATGTGGCTGAGTCTGTATTCCCACTTTCTTTGGTTGTAAAGTTTACGCATTCCCTTTTCGATTAATTTCTTTTCCTTAATGTAGGTAGCGCCTATTTTCTTTTTGTAGTCATTAATCTCTTTGTTTAAATCCGGGTCGTTGTAGTAGCCCCGCACCCAAGCATCGCGCAATTTCATTTTGAAATCTACGTAGAGTTTTAAGAACTCTTCCTTATTCCGTTCGGGACTAATCCTCGCTTTGTTGTAATCCCCTACGTTTTTAATGTAGGCTTTTTCAAAATCTTTTAATGCAATAGTTGTGTCATCAAATTCGGCAACAATTTTAGTAGTGTTCGGCGTGCAAGCCGCCGCAAGGGCCAATATTGTTACAAACAAAAGTATCTTCCGCATTTTTTCTCCTTCAAATTCCTGAATAATTCAAACTTTAATTTTAGCTATTGTCTTCTTGAAAATCAAGAGAAAGCTGTTCTTTCTTAGTTTTATTCTTACCTTTTTGCAGAGGGAGTGTATTTCTTTCCCAAAATACGCCGTAGGAGTAGCCTTGAATTGTGTTGTCTTTTTCAGCTAAGTCCAAGCGTTTGAGGGTAAGCATTGAAAAGTAATCGTCCAATTCTATTCCGGCAAATTTTCTTCCTAATTTTTTTGCCGTTACTAATGTCGTTCCCGAACCTGCGAAGGGGTCAAAGACGAAATCGCCGGGATTAGTGCTTGCTAAAATTACTTTTGCCAAAAGTTTCTCCGGCTTTTGAGTCGGATGCTCTGTGTTTTCAGGCATCGACCAGAACGGAACGGAAATGTCCGTCCAAATATTTGACGGGTGGGTTAATCTGAATCTTCCTTCTTTTTCGTTTTGCCAATCTTTCGGTTTACCGTTGGAATCGGTGTAAGGAGCAATCACCTTTTTCTTAAGCATTACTTTGTTAACGTTAAAAACGTAATTTTTCGAGTTGGTGGCAAACCAAATATCTTCGGTGTTGTTCTTCCAATTTCTTTTTGAACCCCGTCCTTTTTCCCTTTCCCAAGTAATGCGATTTTGTACAATGAAATGTTTTGACAATGCGAGATGAACCGGCGTGGAGGATTGCCAATCCGCACAAAAGTAAACTGAAGCGTTGGGTTTTAATAATCTTTTGACGGCAGTTAGAATTTTGTCAATCCAGCCGGAATATTCCTCAAGAGACAAGTGTTTGAAAGTAGTTCGGTTAAATTTTTTGTTAAGATTGTAGGGCGGGTCAACGAAAAGCAAATCCACAAAAGAGTCGGGCAGAAATTTAACGGTTTCGAAAAAATCCCCCGTGAATAAAAAATTTGTTACATCCTCAAGGGAAACGGTTTTGTTTAGATATCTCAACTCCGTCGAGTATCTTGCCTTTTCTTCTTCGTTAAGAAAAATTGTTCTGTTTTGTAAAGCGGGTTTTTTAGTTGACATGAAAACGTTACTTTACTCTTGTTCCCAAAGGTACGTTTTCGGAAAGCTCAAGCACTTCGAACTTTCCGTCTTTCGTTTCCGCTGCTAAAATCATTCCTTTACTTTCGAAGCCGAATAATTTTGCGGGTTTCAGATTTGCCACTATTACTATTTGCTTTCCGATTAGGTCCTCGGGAGAATAAGTTTTAGCCACACCGGCAACCACCTGCCTTTTCTCGTTCCCCAAATCAAGTCGAAGCCTTAAAAGTTTTTCGCTTTTCTTAATTTTTTCAGCGCTAATAACTTTAGCGGTTCTAAGTTCCATTTTGGAAAATTCTTCGTAATCAATTTCGTTTGTCGTTTCTGTGTGCCCGAGTTCCTCGAACATTTTGTCAATTACTTTGTCGTCAATTTTTGTAAAAAGGATTTCGCCTTTGTCAAGAGGATGGTTCTCGGCTAATTGCGGTTTGCCCGCTTCGTCCCAAGCGACCGTGTTGGCATTTAGCATTTTGAAAATCTTTTTGCTTGTAAAAGGAATTACCGGTTCAAAAATTTCAGCTAATGTGTAAATTGTCTGGAGACAGATATTCAATGTTGTTCCGGCAAGTTCTTTGTTCTCTTTAATTGTAACCCAAGGAGCGCTGTCGTTGAAATATTTATTGCCTGCGCGAGCGAGGTTCATCATTTCGTTAACGGCGTCGCGAATTTTGTAGGAATCAATTAACCTTCCTACTTTGCCGGGAAATTCGGAGATTGTCTGCAACATCTCTTTGTCAATCTTGGCAGGTGTTCCCATTAGCGGGACTTTACCATCGAAATGCTTTTGAACAAAAGTAAAAGTACGGTTTACGAAGTTGCCTAAAATGTCGGCTAACTCGTTGTTGTTTTTTGCTTGAAATTCTTTAAGGTAAAAATCCGTGTCTTTGGTTTCCGGTAGATTCGAGCCCAATGTGTAGCGCAGCGGGTCCGGCGGAAATTTTTCCAAGAAATCAATTACGTCAATTCCCCAGCCGCGGGACTTCGAGAATTTCTTGCCTTCGAAGTTAAGAAATTCGTTAGCCGGAACGTTTTGCGGCAGGATAAATTTGTCGTCGTTTGCATCGTTCCAAGCCATTAACATTGCTGGGAAGATAATCGTGTGGAAAACAATGTTGTCCTTACCGATGAAAGCAATGTATTTGGTCTTTTCGTCTTGCCAATATTTACGCCAAAGTTCCGGTTCTCCTTTTTCGAGTGAAAGTTTTTGAGTTGCAGAGATGTAGCCAAGCACTGCTTCGAACCAAACATAAAGAACTTTCCCTTCGGCGTTTTTCAGCGGGACTTTTACTCCCCAGTCCAAGTCCCGGGTTACGGCACGGTCGCGTAAGCCTTCCTTGAACCAGCTTCTGCAATATTGCAATACGTTTTCCTTCCAGCCGTATTTCTCTGCCATTTCATTGATGTAGTTTTCCAATCTTTTCTGAAATTTTCCGAGGGAGAAGTACCAGTGTGAAGTTTCTTTTAGCTCCGGCGTTTCGCCTGTTATTTTGCTTTTAGGGTTAATTAATTCCGTCGGTTCGTAGATTGCCCCGCAATTCTCGCATTCGTCTCCGCGAGCCTCTTCGTAACCGCATTTGGGGCAGGTGCCTTCTACGTATCTGTCCGGTAAGAATTTTTTTGCTTTCGGGTCGTAAAATTGCCATGTTTTCTTTTCGGTCAAAAGTCCCTGCTCGTAAAAAGATTTGAAAAACTTTTGAGCTGTTTCGTGGTGCAGAGGCAGGCTGGTGCGGGAGTAAATATCGAAGCTCATTCCGAATTTCTCGAACGCTTCTTTGTTCATTTCGTGAAATCTGTCAATAATTACTTTTGGTGAAACGCCTTCTTTGTCCGCTGTGATTGTAATGGGAACGCCGTGTTCGTCCGAACCGCAAATGTAAATGATGTCGTTTCCTTTTAATCTGTGATAGCGTACGTAAATATCCGCAGGCAAATAAGCCCCGCTTAAATGTCCCAAATGTATTGGCCCGTTAGCGTAAGGAAGGGCGGAAGTAACTAATATCCTTTCTTTGTTCAATTTTAACCCTAATATTTTTAATTAGAATTTTAAATATACTAAAAATGAGAATCATTAAA
>WFQV01000324.1 GCA_015486905.1 Melioribacteraceae bacterium
AACTTTTCTTCCCAAAACTCACATTTACTTTTTCGGGTGGAAATAATTTTGAAATAAGATTATTGTTTTGCATGAAAAGAAAATCTCCGTCGGATTGAGTTAAAAGAAATTTTACTTTCTCACAAATGCTTTTCGATTTGGGTAAATCCAAACCGTCGGGAGTAGCGAAAGCAACGGTGCACTCGTACTTGCCGGTTGAACTGGTGTCACCCAATACGTAAAACTCCCAGTTACCTCCTTCGGTAGCAAGCGTATCGAACAGGACTGTTTTCTTCCCTTTTGCCGGAACTTTCAGAGCGGATTTTTTGGAAGGAGAAACCAAAAGCAAAAACGGTTGAAATTTTTTTGCAATCAGCTTAAAAGCAACGTGGTCACCTTTTCCGACGTTTAGTTCGTAGGCATCGTATCGTCCTAATTCAGGGTCAACCGGGTCGCTTTTGCTAAGCTCGTCTTTAATTGTAAATGAAGAAACAACAGCTTTATTTTGCGAATAAACATTGACGGCAAGCAAAAAGCCGAAAGCAAAAATCAAAATATTTTTCAATTCCCTTCTCCCAATTTTTAGTTTGATGATTAATTTTTTTACTTAATAGCAATTGTGAATATTGGTTGTCGGTCATCTGACAGCTCAATAGTATTCATTTTTCATTTTTAATTTTTCATTGCGGTTTACCGCATAACGTATTTGGATTCTTTAACCAGCGCCCAAAGCAAAGCTGAAATTGCCAAAGAAGCAGTGGCAATAATAAAAATAATGTCTTTGTCCGCCGCGGCTTGAATTAAAAATCCGAATCCGAGACTTACGATCAACTGAGGAATAACAATCGAAAGATTAAATATTCCCATAAAATAACCCATCTTTCCTTTAGCGACATTTTCAGACATTATTGCAAAAGGCAGGCTGACAATTGCCGCCCAGCCAATCCCCGCAAATGCCATTAGTATGTACATATTCCAATGTGAGTAGCCGAAGAATATCAACGCAAGATATGCAACAGCCATTATTCCCAAAGCATAAGCGTGTGTTTTTACCCTGCCGATTTTTTCCGTAATCGGTTCTAAAACGAAAGCAGGCAAAAGCGCTCCCACTGCATTTAAGATTAAAAACGATATTGAAATTATTTGTCCGATCTGATTGTTGATTTCCGGGCTCAGCTTGGATTGAAAATTCGTCACACAGAACATTTTTTGCTTGATGAAAATAATAATGTAAACGAACATCGTTTGCACACCAAGCCAGGAGAAAGCATTGGCAAAATAAATTCTCCAGAGATTCGGCCAATTCGTGTGAGTTTTGTTCCCCTCTTCTTCGTCCGTTTGAGTCTTTAATTCCCGCGGCTCTTCGATGAAAAACGTGGGTGCAAGCGTAAAAGCGAGCACGAGGAAAACACCGAAGTAAATTAAGAAATAATTCCCAAGGGTTGCGCCGATAGCGTAAGCAAGCACTCCGAAAGTGCCGGAGATTGTTTGCATCCAAGTGTAACCTTTTGTTCTTGCAGTACCCTCTGGGGTAACATCGGCAATAATGGAACGTGTGGGATTAAAACTAATGTTAATAGACAAATCAAATGTAAGAGCCACGGCACTTGCAATTACAATTAAACTGCCGAAACCGAAAAAGTCGTGTATTTTGTCAATGTTCGGTAAAGAGAGCAACATCAAAGCGGCGAGAGTTCCGCCCATGATAATCCAGGGTCTTCGCCGACCGCCCCAGAACCAAAATTTATCGCTAATGAAACCAATCAACGGCTGTCCGATTATTCCGGCAATAGGTCCGGCTGCCCAAACAATTCCCACTTCGTGAATATTAAAACCGTACTTTGTGTTCATTATCCAACTTAATGTTGCTATTTGAATTGAAAGAGCAAAACCCATTGCAGTAGCGGGCAGACTAAGAATAATGTAGAAAAAATTTGTCAGCTTTTTTTGCATTTTCAGCATTTTAAAAACCTACTATTCTATTTTAAAAATTTTACAAAAATAGAAATAAAAATTTAAAATTAAAAACAAGCAGTTTAATGATAGCTACTAGCGGATACAATATGGTGGTACAGGTTTAAAATCAGTGCCAAAAAATAAAATATTAGAAATTAGAAACAAGAAATAGTTAAACGTGAGGCGCTAGAAGTAAGACGCTAGACGTTAGTCTCATTATTAGTTGAAAGTTGAAAATGGAAAGTAGTAAGTTTCAATGTACAATGGACAATTTTTCTGATTAGAAGTGTCTTTTATAATTAACTTCGATACCTTCGGCATCGTTTTTTAATTTTCGTTATTTCTTTTCTAATGACATTCGACCCCGTTGGGGTCACAGGGCTATTTTCGTCCTGTTCCAAGAGAACCCCGAAGGGGTTCAAAGTCTGTAGAATAAAGAATCAACAAGAGTGAAAAGAACCCTGAAGGGGTTCAAGTTAATGTTCGCTAAATCGAAAATCTTGGATGTTTGGATGTTTCGATAATCTGCCTACACCAGCATTCTGCGGGGTACGGCGCGACATCCCTGCCTTCGCTAAAGCTACGCGCGACAGGTCCACCTTCGTTAGCGATTTCACTAATTTAAGAGATGCATCCCGTTAACTTCGTGCTTTAGCCCGAAGGCGTTACAAACAAAAACTCCAAAAAGTTTTGGCGCGATTTTCCCCGCCGTTGGCGGGGCAGGTGCAAGCCTTTGGCGGGATAAACAAAAAATCGTGATAAAACGCTTAAGGAGAAAAGACAATCTAATTTTTTACTACCAAATTTAAACTTGTACCAATATAGTTTAGAAAGTTTAGAGTTTAGGAAAGAAGAGAGGGTTTGTTGCGCTGATTAGCTCCTAAAACCAAAGGTAATAAAACAATCTGCGAAAAATCATTTTACAAGGTGAGATTTCAATGCTCAACAAGGAAAAAATTTCAAACAGAACTAATTCTCGTTCTAACCGTCAAAAATTGTTGGGAATTAAAATATTTCCAATAATATTCGATTATTTTTAAGGTTAATATTTTATTTTGTTTTTAAGGAGAAATTCGATGAACAGGAAAAGTATTACGGTGTTATTCATCAATTTAATTTTGGTTATTTCTACTTTTGGGTTTAATAATCTTTCCGGAATAAACGAAGGAGCACCTAAAATTTACCTCGAATGCCACTGGTGCAGTATGGATTTTGTGCGGGAACATATTACCTTTGTAAATTTTGTTAGGGACAGAACAGACGCCGACATTCACATTTACATGTCCCGCCTTAGAACCGGTAGCGGCGGTCGTGAATATTCACTGATATTCATCGGGCAAAATCAATTTCAAGGAATAAAGGATACCTTAAAATATTACACGAATAGAACGGACACTGACAAATCCATTAGAATAAAAATGCTAAAGAAGCTAAAACTCGGATTGTTTAGATTTTTTTACAAAACGGACTACGCCAATAATTTTGATATTAAATTTAATAATAACCC
>WFQV01000325.1 GCA_015486905.1 Melioribacteraceae bacterium
TTGTATTTTCAACCTTCCCGAGTTGCTCGTTTATCTCGGCAATTTTTAAAAGAACGTTCCAATCCGGACCTGAAATTTTCAACAATTTTTTAAATATCTTGAGAGCTTTAAGCGGCTTATCGTACTGATATAATTGCCCCAAAAGGAAGTAAGCTCGTACGTCCGTCGAATCCATTCTAATAATCTTATTGTAAACCGACGCTGCAGAATCCACATTGTGACTATATGAATAAATATCTCCCAACAAGTGGTAATACTCAATATTTGTCGAATCAAGCGACAAGGCTTTACGAATATTTTCCATCGCCGGTAAGAGTTTATTTAATTTCAAATAACTTTTCGCCAATGCATAATAAATACCGGCAGAAGTGTCGTACCGTAATGCTTCCTGGTAATCCAATATTGCTTCGGCAACCGACCCTTTCGCTTCCAGCGTGCTTCCTTGCAAGAAAAGGTTCATCGCCATTTTTTTATTCTTATTGCTTTTTTCCGAAACCCTCGGGGATTCCTTTTTAGCCACCCTTCGTGTAGTAGAGCAGTTCACTAAAATAACCGATAAGCCAAAGAAAAAAAGCGCAATTAATAATTTATTTTTCATTCTTAGTTGCTTCCTAAAATTACGAGTTTAATTTTTTTATTAGAATTGTATTTTCTGTTTACAAATTTAACTTAAATTCTTTACTTGAGAAATTATTCATCGAGCGAATTAAGTTTAAAAGTAAATTCCATCCTCCAAATCGTTCAAAATATTTAAGTAACTCACGTAACGTTTTTTGTCTATGAAACCTTTTTCTAACGCTTCCCGCACGGCGCACCCGGGCTCGTGATTATGCGTACAAGAATTAAATTTACAATCGGGAATAAACCGAACAAATTCTCTGAAGTAATGTCCCAAATCTTCTTTCTTAATTCCGTAGGGAGCAATCTCACGGATGCCCGGAGTGTCAATTACAAAAGCATTTTCCCCTACTTCCATCATTGTAACAGTCACAGTAGTGTGCGTTCCTTTTTTTGAATAATCGCTAATGTCTCCAATCTTCAAGTTTAATTCCGGAAAAAGAAAATTTAGAATTGAAGATTTACCTACACCCGAAGCGCCCCAGAAAAGACTAATGCCGTTTTGTACTATCGATTTCACACGCTCCAAACCTTCGCCTGTTAAGGCATTAGTGGAAAATGTTTCGTAACCCAAATGTGAGTAAAGTTCACTCCAGCTTTGTAATTCTTGTAAATTTGCTAAGTCCTTTTTGTTAAAAATAATCTTACTTTCTATCCCCCCGCTTTCCGCCGCAACTAAAATACGGTCGAGCATTCGATTATTAAAATTCGGTTTTTTTAAACTGGTCACAATGAAAAGTCTGTCAATGTTGGAAGCAATTATTTGTTCCAATCTTTCACCCCGAAAACCGGCGCCTTTAATGCGGGGTGCTTTCCGTGAAAGGTAATTTTTTCTTTCCTTGATTTTTTCAATCGCCCCGAAGTTATCTTTCTCCAAAAAAATTTCAACGATATCTCCAACGGCAACAGGGTCTAATAAATAAAGTTTGTCTTTTTTCAGTTGCAACTCTTTCTTGATTTTTCCCCTTAAAGCACACCGGACTATACTACCGTCGTTGAGCAAAACGTAATAGTCCTTGCTTTCAATTCTTATTACCTTTCCTTCGATTTCTTTTCCCTTTTATTGTTGAATTTTGAATCTTCAAAATATCAAATTCCTTGCTTTTTTTCAGAATAATTTATTCCGGGTTTAAAGACAAATTAAGTTAAGAATACTTAATTATCTTTATTTGACATTTTTAGATTTTCTTCTTAGTTTCAAATTAATTTTTAAAATATTTCTTAATTCAAGAGGCAAATAAAAACCAAGGCGAAAGGTAAAAATTTTAAACTAAAATGGATTTATTCTTTCGATAACAGAAAAGGATGGCAACAACGGTGGGCAATAATTTGAACCGGTCACAAATTGCAACCTCAAGTAGCTGTCTTGCATATTAAAACTGCAATACAAATAAATTGGAAAAGTTAGCATTAAATGAGAGAAAAAACACCAACATATTTTGACGAATTTAACCAAATTATTTCCATGATACAGGAAGCGAAGGCAAGAGCCTACGCTAAAGTTAATGAAGAACTTATTAACTTGTATTTCAACGTCGGGAAATTTGTCTCGGAAAAAGTTAAAA
>WFQV01000326.1 GCA_015486905.1 Melioribacteraceae bacterium
ACCAATAGTTTTTTTATCGATGATATATTAAATAGTTTCCCCGGTGTAGTTTTTTTTGCTTTAGACGTGAATTACAAATATTTGTTCTTTAACGATGCCCATGCAAAGGAGATGGAAAAAATCTGGGGGGTAAAAATTAAGAAGGGCGAAAGCATGCTTTCTTACATTAAGCTGGAAGACGACAGGAAGAAAGCAAAAGAAAATTTCGACAGGGCACTTTCGGGGGAAAGCTTTGTACTTGAAGAAGCTTACGGAGACGAAGAATTAAACAGGCTTTACTACGAAATAAATTACGCACCTTTTAAAAACAAAAATAATGAGATTATTGGTTTAACGGTTTTTCTTAAAGAGGTTACCGAACGAATAAAACGCGAAAAGGAAATTAAAGAGCTTAACAAAAAATTAGAGAACGTTGTTATTTACAAAACCCGTCAACTTGAAGAGGACAAAGAAAAATTTCATCTGCTTGTTGACGCAATAGAAGAAGTTGTTGTTGTTCATTCAAACGGTATTGTTTTGTATGCAAATGAGGCGGCAAAAAAAACGATTAGAGTGGAGAGCTTTAAGGATTTAATCGGCAAAAACATTTTTAGTTTTATCCACAAAGATTCGAAGGAATTGGTTAAGGAAAGAATTCAGCTTGTTCAAAAGTACGGGGAAAAATCTTTAACTCCCACGGCGGAGAAATTGCTTAGAAGCGACGGCGAAATTTACTGGGCGGAAGTTTATTCCCGCCAAATTGTGTTCGATGGTAAGAAGGCAATCCTTACGATAATACGAGACTTAAGCAGGAAAATAGAAGCGGAGAGAAAGTTTAAAGAGAGTGAGGAACAGCTTAAGCGTTTGTTCGATTTGCTCCCCGAAGCAATCCTCGTACATTCGGAAGGGAAAGTCATTTATGTAAATGATACTGCCGTTCGGCTTTTGGGTGCAAAGACCCAGGAAGAATTAATTGGGAAAGATGCTTTTAGCTTAGTAGCACCCGATTATAGAAAAAAGGCTTTTGAAAGAATAAAGGATATGGAAAATAAAAAACAGAAGACTGCTCCTTTATTAAAAGAAAAAATTCTTAGGTTGGATGGGAAAACTGTTTGGACGGAAGTTGCCGCAAGAAACATTAAATTTAAGGGCAAACAGGCAATAGTTGTAACTGCAAGAGATTTAACCGAGAAAATAGAAAGCGAAAAAACCATTGAGACTTTAATCGATATATTACCTGAAGCAATTGTTGTTCATTCCGGCGGAAAAATTATTTACGCCAACAGTACAATTGCAAAGTTAATAGGCGTTGGATCTTCTGCGGAATTAATTGGTAAAGATGTTTTTAGCTTGTTAACTCCGGAGTTCAGGGATATTTCTCTTAATCGTGTAAATGATTTGCAGAAAGGTAAAACCGATTCAGTCCCGCTTATTAAAGAAAAATTATTAATGGTAAACGGAGATACAGTTTGGGTTGAAGTTTCGAGCAGGAACATTAAATTCAAAGGACAACCGGCAATTGTCTCTTCGGCAAGGGATTTAACCGAAAGGCTCAAAGCGGAAAGAAAGCTTGCCGAGACACACAGAATTTACATTGACGCTATTAAGAATATTAAAGGCGTTCCTTACAGCTTCAATTACAATTCCAATACTTACGAATATATTGGGGAAGGGGTAGAACAACTTTTCGGAATTCATGCGAAAGAATTTACACGTGCAAAGCTGGCTTCGACTATTCAAGATATTGTTCTGTCGAATTACGATTTAAAAGACCCTCATGAATTAACTCGTTTAATGATAGAAGGGAAAGTAAACAATTTTAATGCGGATTACAGAATAAAAACACCCTCGGGAGAAATTAAATGGATTAGCGATAAATCGGTTGCAGTAAAAGATACGGAAACCGGCAAAACAATTGGCTCACTGGGAATAATGCAGGACATTACCGAACGGAAAATGCGTGAAGCGAAACTTAAGGAGCAGGAAGAAACTCTAAGAGCTATTTTTAAGAACTCAAGCGACGGTTTGGCTCTTTTGGATGAAAATAATACCATCTTAGATTGGAATAGTGCATTGGAAGAGTTCACGGGACTTAAACGTGAAGAGGTTTTAAATAAAGATATTAACAAAATAATTACTATCCTAAGAGGCTTAAAGATAGACGGTAAAGAAGAAAGTCAATTTTTTATTAATGATATACCCGTTCACAGGGAAAGAAAGAATTTAGAAACAGAATGGAAAATTCGCAGTAAAAAAGGGGAAGAAATATTCTTGCTGGTTTCTCTGTTTTTGGTTCACGGTACAAAAGGCAACTTTACCGGTTTAATTATTAGAAATATTACCCGGCAGAAGAAAATAGAAGAAGAATTACGTAATGCCGCCGAGTTGGCGGAAAAATCAAATAAATTGAAAACTGAATTTTTAGCACAGATATCCCACGAAATAAGGACGCCATTAAATATTATTATGAGTTTTTCCCAGCTCATCGAAGAGGAGCTTAAGGATAGGGTTGAAGAGCATATCAAGGAAGGTTTTGAGTCCATTTCAAAAGCAGGCAAGCGATTAATCCGCACAGTGGATTTGATTTTAAATATGTCCGAAATTCAAACAGGTAGCTTTGAACCGCATTTCAAAACGTTGGATGTTTATGAAATCATCGAGGATAATCTTGAAAACGAATTTCATTACCTGGCAAAGCAAAAGAACTTGGATTTTAATATTAATAAAGAGGCCGATGATACTAATTTGGTTGCCGATGAATATGCCCTTTATCAGATTTTTAGTAATTTAATCGACAATGCCATTAAATATACCGAGAGAGGGGAGGTAAAAGTTAGAATTTACCGTGACGAGCAAGACAGACTTACAGTTTCCGTCAAAGATACGGGAATAGGGATATCGGAGGAATATTTGCCGCATATTTTCGAACCCTTCTCACAGGAACAGCAGGGATACACAAGACGCTTTGAAGGAAATGGCCTGGGAATGGCGCTGGTTAAAGAATATTGTGATATGAACAATGCCGAAATTAAAGTCGAAAGCCAAAAGGGGAAGGGCAGCACTTTCACTGTTATTTTTAATCCTTCCGAAGGGCGAAGGAAAATAATGCCGAATAGAAATTAACGATTTTTAGTACAAGTTTAAATTTGGTGGCAATGTTTTTCTCTCTTAGAATGGTATTTACACACGCGTAATTGAACTGCTTTCGCAGTTCTTCTTTTAAGCGTTGTTCTTTCTGCGGGTTTCGCCTGCAGTTATTGAAATTGAAGCGCTTCGCGCTTCTTTGTACGATATATCTATTTGAATAATTTTAAGAAAAAAATAAACTGCGAAGCAGTTGAAATCATAATAACCC
>WFQV01000327.1 GCA_015486905.1 Melioribacteraceae bacterium
CATATTTTCCTCCTGATTAAAAACCTAACATAATATTGAAATAATAGCTCTTTGATGCGGGGAAGGGCGTTACCTCGATTGAATGCCCGATTGCCCTAAAGCCAAAGTTGCTGACTTCCGGATCGTAGCTGGAATACTTGGTGAAAGTCAAAATATTCCTGCCGGAAACGCCGACGCGGAATTTGCTGAAGATTCCCCCGAAGAACTTCCTGACGGTTTGAGGTTTGAACGTGTAGTCGAAGCTGATTTCACGCAGTTTGAGGTAAGTGCCGTCTTCAACAAACTGATGGGTCGTTTTTCCGAAAGCCGCTGCGCGCGCTTTGCCTTCCGGGGTGTCCAAATCGGGTGATGTGCCGAATAAGTCCGTGAGTAGCTTGGTAAGGTTAATTACGTCTCCGCCTTGTTTCCAATCCCACAGGAAATTCAAATCGAATTGTTGCCATTTGAAATTGTTAACGAAGGACATTTGGAAATCGGGAGTTTCGTCACCGATTTGTTTCAGCACTCCGTTCTCAAGTCCAACAATTTGTGTGGCGGATTTTCCTTCTTCCACGCGAAATCGTCCGAGGATGTCGGCGAAACCGATTGTGTTAAATGCGGGAACGTCCAGGTGGGTAATGATTGAATGTGTCTTGTAGAAGTTAACCCTTGTAGTCCACCTGAATTCTTTTGTGTTGAAAACCGCCCAACCCAAAGAAGCTTCGAAGCCATAGGTTTTCATATTTCCGCCGTTAATTACTTCCTGTGCATAACCGGTTGAAGGAGGTAAATTTCTGAACAGAATCAGGTCGGAAATGTTTTTGTTGTAATACGAAAATTCGAATGTACCTTTGTCCCCGAAGAAGTTAGCGTCGAAGCCGACTTCAATTTCGGTGGTTTTTTCAGGCTCGATGTTAGGATTGCCTTTACGCGCGGCAACAACCAAGCCTCCCTTACCGTCAACGTTTGCAGGGACAAAGGAAGAATATTTAGCTCCCGGAATAGGGGAGTTACCGGTTTTTCCGTAAGCGGCGCGAACTTTAAAGCCCGAAACGTAAGGACGCATAGGATTCCAAAAATCGAATTTGGAAAGACGCACTGACGCCGAAGCTTTCGGGAATAAGAAATATTTGTTAACATTTCCGTTCGAACTGCTTGCGTCCCCACGGATGCCGGCGGTAAAGAAATAAATGTCTTTTACGTTTACTTCTTCCTGGGCAAAGAATCCACGGTCTCTTTGAATTATTCTGTTTTGGTCAACGGTAACGCTCGCGGCCTGGTCGATGTTTTCCTGACCAATGATTACATCTTTGCCGACCGAAAGAGTGTGGTTCAGATTCTTGTTTTCGTACTGGAGTCCGAACGCCGTACGGAAACTGACGTTTTGGGAAATAAAATAATTGTGAATTAAGTTCAAATAAAGATTATTGTTGTTAGAAACTGTTTCCCCTGAAATAACCGTGCCCGGCTGAGAGCTGTATTTTTCGAACTGAAGTTCTCTCGGGAAAACAGCTTTATTAATTTGTGTGTAACCGTCAACGCCACCGACTGCGGTGAAGTCGAGTAGTTGTTTCTCATTCCTGATGAGATTAACTCTTACTTTACCACTGACAATTGTTCTGTGAACGGTTTCGTTGTTTGTCATTAAAGCCGCAGTTTGCAGAGGGTTGGAAGCGACAAACGGATTTTCCGGATAAACGCCGTTAACAGGCTGAAGGTTAAGAAAGCTCGGTGTGCCTGCAAGCGCCATTCCGAACGAAGTTCCGCTATTGTCGTTGTTTGTCAAACCTCTGTCCGAACTTGAACGGACGTAATTAGCAAAGATTTTTACATTTACACGTTCGCTTAATTTGTGCGAAAGATTAATGCGCACCGATTGTTTGTCGTAACCGGTGTTTTGAATAATCCCCTGGTCGTTACGCGTGAACATTGAAATGTAATATTGCGAAGTTTGATTGCCTCCGCCAAGTCCAACGGAGCTCTGGTTTACAAAGCCCTTGCGACCGTAAAGTTCTTCTTCGTGGTCATAAGTTTTCCCTTTTTGAAACTCTTTTAACCCCACGTCGCCAAAATATTCTTTTGCGGTTGTAGCGGTGAATTTCCTTGACCCCAATTTTTTCGCCAAAACATTTACCCCGAATTGCTGGCGGAAAGTAAAGGAAGATTTTCCGGCAGAGCCCTGCTTTGTGGTAATGATTACCACGCCGTTGGAGGCTTTGGCTCCGTAAATAGCCGCCGCGCTGGGCCCTTTTAAAACTTCGATTGATTTAATATCGTCAGGCACAAGGTCGGCAATTCTGTTTACAGGATTGTCCTGAAAATTCGTGCTGCCTCCTCCGGTTGCCTTTGTAACGGCATTGACTCCGGACTGCGTGGCTGTGTTGTCGAGAATTACGCCGTCCAAAACGTAGAGCGGCTGGCTCTCGGCATTAATCGTACCTACGCCTCTAAGGTTTACGTAGAAACCGCCGCCGGGAGCTCCCGAAGTGGCGCTGACAGTTACGCCTGCAAATTTACCGGAAAGCTCTCCATCGAGCGTTTCGGTCGGTACTTCCGTAAGCTCCCTTGCCGAAACAGTCGCAACGGAGTTTGCCGCATTCTCCCTTTTGACCGACGAAGCTAAACCTGAAATGACAACCTCGGAAGTTTTAAGAATATCGGGCTCCATCCTGACTTTCATGTCGTACCTGTTCCCTTTAACTTTTACTTTTACGGTTTTGTAACCGATGTAACTGAAAACCAGTGTAGCGGATTTTGAATGGGGAAGTTTAATGTGGAACTTCCCGTCCCTGTCCGAGACAGTACCGAGGTTTGTTCCTTTAATAGTAATGTTTGCGCCTATTAAAGGTTCGTCGGTTTGTTTGTCAAAGACTTTTCCCGTTACCTCAAGCGATTGAGCGAAAGAAAAGCCCGTTGCGACAAAAAGAAACAAAAGAATAAGCGAAAAGCGTTTCATAGGCTAAAGCCTCCTGTTTTTGTTAATGAGTAGTTTTTAAAATGATAATAAATGACCATGCTTTTGTTTTTCATAAGCCCGTAAAATTAAGTTAATATTTAAATTAGATTTTTGGAGCGGGCTTAATTCTTAATGCATAAGCATTAGAATTAGAATGCTCCAAAGGATAAGAATAATGGAAATAATAATTGATTCGTACGACGAGAACGCCGGAACGGATTGATTAAAAATTGCGATATGTTTGTTAGAGTAAAACATTTCCTAAAATTTTGAGAGGCTAATAA
>WFQV01000328.1 GCA_015486905.1 Melioribacteraceae bacterium
GCCCTGTGTAAATCATTTTATCAAATTTAATATCGTTTACAATTTTTTTGTAATCGGTGTTTAATATAATTTCAATGTTTTTATGATTCAACATCTTTTCGAACATTTTTGTGTAACCGTATTTTGGCATAAACTGATATTTGTCTGTGAAATACCTGTCGTCCGTGTTTGTTCGAACCGGAATTCTGCCTAGTACATCCGGACTTAATTCACTTGCTTCAAGTCCCCATTGTTTTTTAGTGTAATGCTTAAAGAATTTTTCAAATAAATCTTCGCCTACTTGACTAACGATTTTTTCTTCGGAGTTTGTAACCGGATTAATATTTTTCTTTACGGAATCAAAAAACCGTTGAACTTCTTCTTCAGTCCGGAAATTTTTACCGTATAATTTATTTATTGTTGTTCTGTTTATTGGAATAGGGTAATACTCACCTTTTAACTTGGCTAAAACCCGATGTTCGTAAAATCTCCACTCTGTAAACTGTGAAAGATAATCGAGAACTAATTTGTTATTTGTATGAAAAATATGAGGACCGTAACGGTGAACGAGAATCCCGTGTTCGTCGTATTCGTCGTACGCGTTACCGCCGATATGCGGGCGTTTTTCAACCAACAAAATTTTATTGCCTTTTGAGGCTAATCTTTCCGCTGCAACCGCGCCTGCAAATCCTGCACCTACAATTAAGTAATCGTATTTCGTTTTTAAATTCAATTCAAAACCTCGCTAAAAAGGTCATCTTGTCAAATCATTTTACGGATTGACCGCTATTCTGTTAAATCATTTTACGGAATGACTGTTTACGATTATTGTTTAAGCTACTTTTTAAAATTCGATTCGCGCATTCGCGGCTTATTTTTTGCCACGAATGCACGAATATTTTTACAAAATACTCTTTCTCTTTACAAATCCCCACATCGCAGTTGTAACAAAAAACTCGGCTGTTAAGACTGCAATTGCAGTACCAATTGCTTGTAAATAAGGCACTAATATCAGTGCGAGAACTATATTCAAAACGCCGGCTAAAAAAACAATTTTTGTGAATTCTTTCTTATGTCCCGTGTTCAGCATTATTTGAACGCCGTAAATATTACTTAATGCAATTAATAGCGGTAAAAATATTAATACTTTGAAAATACCAATCGATGCAACATACTTTTGCCCCAATAATAATAGCGTTAATTCATTTGCAAACAGAAATGAAAACACTGTTACCACGCCGGCAGTAAAAATTATTATTTTCAAATACCTTTTTAAAAATCCAATTGCTTTATTAAAAGATTCTTTAAAGAGCCGTGAAACATGTGGAAAAATACTTTGCCCGGCATTATTAAAAATTCCCTGTATCGCCATGCGTATTTTATCTGCCCCGGCAAAATAGCCGACCACTTCGTTATTCGTGAAAAGTCCCAAAATAAAAATGTTACTGTTTGTGTAAAGTGAAATTGAAACCGTAGAAAGAAAAACGTACCACCCTTTAATAAATTGCTCTTTTATTTCCGAAATTTTAGGCAAATAAAACCTGAGTCCAAAATTTACAATTGCAATTGTAAATCCGAGTAATCCAATTAAAATAAAAGAAATACTGTTGAGCAAAACCAATTTTAAAGCATCATTAGGATGACTAATAAAAACAAACACGGAAACCGCCCAGAGGCTCTTAACCCCAATATTCACAAGGGTAATGTAATGCATCTTTTCCAACCCTTGAAAAAACCACTGCGGGAATAACACCGTACCGAACACTGTTAGAAACGAAACAAGATAAAAAACCGAATCTGCGGAAAACTTACCGATTAAAAAAACCAACGGTAAAAAAATAAAAATACTTAGTGTAAAAAGGATTGCTTTAACAAAAAAGATTGACCAAAATATTTTTTTTAATTCTCTTTTATTGTCGCGAACGAGCGAGATAATTTGAGTACCTGAAATATTAAATCCGTAATCGGTTAACATTGAAAAGTACATTACCAATGCCGCCGCAAAATTTACAAGTCCGTATTTTTCGGGACCAAGCACTCTTACCAAATAAGGAAAAGTAATTAGCGGGAAAAGATAATTTGAAATTTGAAGAACGGTTAAAGAAGAAAAATTGAAAAACAAAGTTTTATTTTGAGTTGAGATTTTCCCCAAAAGTTTTTATCTCCTCACCAGCCATTTAGACGGATTCTGAAACTTCCTCTCCTTCCAAATCTCGAAGTGGAGAACGTAACCTTCCAAGCTGTCGTCCACACGACCTAAAACAACACCTGCATTTACTCTGTCGCCTTCGTTTACGTTAATATCCGTAACATGCCCGTAAACCGTGCGGAAATTATTTTTGTGAGTAATAATTATTATGCTTCCGTAACCCGGCAGCCAATCTATTTTGGAAACAATTCCGCCGGCAACTGCGTGCACTTTGGAATTCTTTTTTGTTTTAATGTCTATTCCGTAATTAAGTGAAATGGTTTTTAATTTCGTATTTAAATTTTTCCCAAACTTTCTCGAAATCTTTCCCGTTCTAACCGGCCAGCCTAATCTTCCCTTAAGCTGACTAAAATTCTCAAAGTCCGAATAATCGTAAGAAATTTCTGCCGCTCCCTTTTTCGTCTTTAGTTTAGCCAGTCTTTCATTCTCCAAGCGAACGAGCTCGGCAATTTTCTTTTCAATTTCCTTCTCGGCTTTCCTTTTATTTTTTAATTCGTAAACAATTGAATTTTTGTCTTTCCTTAATCTTGCTAGCAATGCCTGCTTTTGCCTTTTACTTAACAATAATCTTTTTTGTTCATTTTTCTTTTGTGCGATTAAATTCTTCCGGCTGTTTAATTTTTTAGCAACGTTGCTCTTTAAATTTTTAAGTTCCTTTTTATTTGCAGTTAAATCATCAAACAGATTTTTACTCCTTTCGGAAATCAACTTAAAATATTTTAACCTCACAACCGCATCGTTCAAAGAGCCTACGTTAAGAAACAACTGTAATTTCGATTTCCTTCCGTATTTGTAATACCATACTACATATCTGGAGTACATTTCTTTTAATTTTTTAATTCTATTTTCAACGTAAGAAATTTTCCCGTTTAGTCTTTTAATTTCTTTCCGATTCTTTCTCTCCGCTCTTTTTAATTCATTAATGTATTTGTTAAGTAAAAGTATTTTCTTTTCAACATCATTTAAATAGCTGACGCTCTGCCTTTCGAGTTTCGTCTTCTTCTTAAGTTTGGTTTGAAGATTTTCAATTTCATTTCGGATGTTTCGCAAACGTTTGTTTTCATTTTGAATTTTACCACCGCTCTGTGCAAGTACTGTAAAACTCAATAATAATAGGGCTAAAACAATATTTCGGATTTTAGTTACCATCTTAATTTTTTAGCATCGCTCGGTACATCCAACGCTAAGGATTTTATTTTTTCATTGACTTCAACCGACCGATAATCAAGTGTTAACCGTGAATCGTTTCGATTGTTAATTTTTATTTCAAGCGGAATATTGAAATTCCCGTACTTTTTAAAATTACTAAAATCCGCTGCAAAAATTTTCTTGTTGCCCGAAAGCAGACTGTAATTCAAAAGGTCATTCCCAACGAAAGAGAATTTAAGACTCTCCGTTAAATCCTTTTCGCCTTTGTAAAATAAAACAAAAGTGTTTTTCTCAATTAAAGTTTTAACCGGCACAGCGTAAATTTTATCCGTCAAATTTTTACGTCCCAACAACAAATCACTAATACTATTCACCGGCAAATTAAATTTAAAAATGCGCTTAATAATCCTTGAACTTTTCTTACCGGAATAAAGTCTATTGTGTAACGCATCGTAATAAAAATATTTGTTTTTAGTAATCAACGCATCGCCTACGCTAATACCAAAGGGACCGAAGACAGATATTTTTAACGAATCCGGACGTTTAATAAAAATCTCTACACTCCCTTTACCTTCGAAATTACGGCTTTGAATCTTAATGATTCCCGTAGCTTTGAAGGTTTTAATCTTTCTCCTTTGCGCCTCAACCTTTTTTAAAATTCTTTCGACAGGTAACGTTTCCCTTTTTTTTACAGTGACTTTCGGAGCCGAACAGCTCCAAACACCAATAATAATAACGAAAAACAAGACTATGGATTTTTTCAAAATTTATTTTCCTCTATTTTCTTCTTCAACTTTTTATTATTTTTGTCATTAGATAATGCTTCTCTCCAATATTTTAATGCCTCCTTTTTATCCTTCAATTTCAAGTAAACATCCCCTAAGTGCTCTAATATTGTAGCGTTATTTTTTTCCGTCTTAAGTGCTTTTTTAATAAAAACCTTAGCCGAATCATATTTCCCTAATTTGTAAAGCACCCAACCGAAAGTATCAAGATAAGAAGAATTATTAGGCTCGGTGTCTATTGCCTTTTTAATCATCTTGTACGCTCGATCAAGTTGAATGCCCCGTTCCGAAAGTGAATAGGCATAATTGTTCAGGAGCAATGCATTTGTAGAATCAATCTTTAATGCCTTCGCATAAACTTCGTCACACTTTTCGTAATTCTTTTCATCGTCGTAAATAATTCCCAACGTTCCTAATGCTTGTATGTTTTTAGGATTTATTCTTAAGGAGCGTTCCAAATAAACAACGGCTGCTTCGGTTTCTTTTAATTGATTTAACGTGAAGCCCAACGCCGTTAATGCAGTTTCGTCATTAGGATTTAATTCCACCGCCTTCATTAAATATTTCTTAGCTTCTTTATTCTTGGAAGTTTGTGAATAGGCAATACCCACGATTAAATTCAAGAAAAAATTGTCGGGGAAATTCTTTACTACCGGCGAAATTTCATCAATGATTTTTTGGTACTTTTGGTCAACTACAAGCACATTAGCCAATCTGGACCAAAGCTGCGAGTTCCACTCCGCTGCGTGTGCCGCCTTTTCAAAATAATTTATTGCAAGAGAATCTTCCTTCTGCTGTAATTTTATTTCCGCCAAATAGGCATTCACTTCCCAGCCGGAGGAATCTTTCGCTGTTTGCTTTAAAAGATTTTCGGCAATCTTTAAATTCCCTTTGTCCTCTTTAGTCTTGTCCAAAAACATCGACGCAATGTGCAGCTTAGCCTCGTAAGAGACTTTCTTACTCCGTATTAACTTTTCGTACCACTCGGCTGCTTTTTCATATTTCTTTTGCCTGTAAAAAATGTTCGCTTTGTACTCAATCAATGCCAAGTCATCAGGAAATGTAAGCAACGCATTCTCCGTCAATTTCAGAGCTTTGTCGTATTGCTTGTTTTTAATGTAAGCATCGATTAAAATCTTCTGAATTTTCAAATCCATCGGATTAACTTCGCGCAACTTTTCAATGGTTTTAATTGTATTTTCAACCTTCCCGAGTTGCTCGTTTATCTCGGCAATTTTTAAAAGAACGTTCCAATCCGGACCTGAAATTTTCAACAATTTTTTAAATATCTTGAGAGCTTTAAGCGGCTTATCGTACTGATATAATTGCCCCAAAAGGAAGTA
>WFQV01000329.1 GCA_015486905.1 Melioribacteraceae bacterium
AAACAATTATGCCCGGAATATTTTTTCTGTTTATTTAAAATCAACAGTCGGATCAAACCTCGAATTATTTCTTGGGTATAAAAATTGGATTAAAAATTATCCAAATTCATTCAATTCAATTAATTACTTATCCCACAGACCATTTATAAAATTAAACTATCAATTTAGCATGACAACATTCATGGGAATTAAAGCGGAATTTCAGTGGCATAAAGGATTCTTGTATCCGGGGCAATCGGATAAAATGCTCACCGGTGATCTTTCGGGTTCACGATATTTAATAGAAGCTTTCGGAAACAAAATATTTTTTAACAAATTTTTAGTCGATTTTACCTATAAAATTGAATATGATGTTCCTAACAATATAAATAATCAGTCCACCGGAGAAAATCAGGGAGATGAAGAACCGGAGGTCTTATTGCTTGAGGACCCGGATTATGATTATTTAAAGAATCAAGCGGCGGCATCCCTCCTTTACAGAATAAATTCCAACCTGTCTTTCTTCAGCTTTATTGTTTTGCAAAAAAAAGATTTTAATCACTGGAAAATCGAAGCCGAAGGAAACGCTTTACGCTCGGATTTATTCGTTTATACTTCGCTGATATTAAAATATAAAATTTCTACCGGTTTTAGAATAAGTTTGAATTACGTTTATGAAAATAGAAATTCAAATCTGAAGATAATGAACTATTTCAGAAATACCTTTGGTCTTGGGCTACAGTATAATTTTTGACAGCATCGTTAAAATTTTGACGGTAAATGTCAAAAATTTGACCGTTTTCACTTTAATTTTATCATCCTCTAATTAATTAATTGATTTAATTGATAAAAATTGAATTTAATTATTTGGCACAATATTTGGGCTTCAATGATTAACCGATTCTTAAATAATATATTATTAAATTAATTCTGGAGGTAATTATGTATAACAAAATTAAATCCCTTGCCCTATTTGCAATATTTGTGTCTCTGGCATTGGTTGGATGTAAAAATAACAGTTCTCCGGTTTCTCCTTTTAGCAGTACACCAAACAGCAACCTGTTGATGAAGGTGCATTCATACGCTAAGGCAGATTTAAGAGCTGATATTGTCAAAATCAAAAATGTCGGGGCCAGCACTTATATTCAATTCCCATTACTCAGCGGGAATTTGGATGTACAAAGCGCATTGGTGCACTTTAAAAATCTTGTTATTGAAGAAAATTCCGGCTTCGATGGCCAAGGCAACGGCGGTTATGACGGTCAGGGCGACGGCGGTTCTCAGGTTGAAGGAACCGATGTAACTTCACCGGGTCCGTATTCAATAGACATAAGCAGCGGATCTGCGTCGCTCGGCTCTTTTTTAGTACACGCCGGAACATTTAAAAAAGTTGATTTTCAGTTAACTCCCAATGCCGCCGACCCGTATTTGGGAAAAACCATTGTAATTAGCGGAGTATATACTCCGACAAGCGGAGCCGCTGTTCCTTTCACATTAAAATCTGGTCTTGCTTCTCAGATGCAGTTACCATTAGCAAACGGCGGAATCACTGTTGCAGCAGATTCTACCGTGTCAGTTGATATAGTCATTGATTTACACGGTTTGTTCAACGGACTTGATTTTTCAACAGCGGTTGTTACAAACGGACAGATATTAATCGACAGCCAAAATAATGCAGCTCTTCTGTCGGCATTTGAAACAAATCTTCACAGATATATTGATGCCGAAGGGACAGAGGGCGGCGGCGAAGGTACCGAAGGCGGCGGTGAAGGTACCGAAGGCGGCGGTGAAGGCTGATTTTTATAATCGTCGATAAAATCAATTTAAGCGAGTAATTTTTTACTCGCTTTTTATTTAAGATGTTTTCATAAAGATTAACAAACTTGATTCAGGAATGAAGAAATATACGAATGTTTTAAAATTATTCGATATTTTTTTAATAATGTAAAGAAAAAAAATGATACGAATAACAGTCTTATTATTATTATATGCTTCTAGTATTTTTTCACAAGATTTTCAAAATAGTAATTCCAAATTGCTGCAAGATAACTTTCATAAAAATAGTACAATTTATTCTTTACCATTTATCGCAGGTTCTTTGGCTCTAACCGGAATTCTCTTAGCTACAGATGATGAAACATATGAGTCCTTTATTGAGACGCGTAAACAAAGTTCAATTGTGCGTAAGATAAGTCCTTTAGTTACACAATTGGGAGATGGAAAATTTTCTTTAGCTTTATTTGGTAGTATAGGTATATATCATTTAATTTCCCACGATAAGAATGCAGGTAAAGCTGCAGTATTAGGGTTTGAATCTTTTTTATTAAGCGGAGTTGCTGTTCAAATATTAAAACATACTTTCGGAAGAGAGCGACCAAGCAACAGTACGATGGAAGGCGGAAAATGGAGCGGTCCGTTCATTACTCATAAAGGCAAATCAATTGCATGTTTCGATTCTTTCCCTTCCGGTCACACAGCAACAATTTTTGCAGCAGCCTCGACTTTAAGTTACATTTATCCCAATGGAATAGTTCCATATATCTCATATAGTGTCGCATCTTTGGTTGCATTAAGTAGAGTAACTGAAAGTACTCATTGGTTAAGCGATTGTCTCGTGGGCGGCTTAATCGGTTATTTCTCAACAAAATTTATTTTTGATCTTAAAAACAATAAATCAAACTTTTATGTGGGAGTTATAAACTATAATAACGAATATAATTTATTATTTTCATACAATTTTTAGTAAACAATATGTGTATTGTAGCGCAATTAGTTTCCTTTAGTGAAAAAAAAGGATATATTTATCACAGCCTATTTAATTTTTTGATTAATAAATTTATGCAATAAATGACTTGGATTTTATTAATAATTTCAGGACTGATGGAGACCGGATGTGTTATTAGTTTAAAATTCGCCGATGGTTTTACAAATTTGTTGCCAGTGGTATTCTACACACTTTTCGGATTCTCCAGCGCTTACTTACTTTCTCTCACGTTAAAAATATTACCTCTCGGGATAACATTTCTCGTCTGGATGGGAACGGCTACAATAGGAGTAGTCGTTGCAGAATATTTCCTTTTTAATAAAACATATTCTTTTAGTAAAATAGTTTTTATGCTTTTTATTTTTATCGGTGTTTTAGGATTAAAATTTTTAGACAAACATTAATAT
>WFQV01000330.1 GCA_015486905.1 Melioribacteraceae bacterium
TTTATCATTCCTTCTTGGTTGAAAAATTATTTTTTGGTTCGGCTCCTTACTAAGATTTCATTCCTGCAGAACTTTTTGTAATTTTTTTAAGAAAAATAAAGAATAGAATTTAAAATTACAAGGTTATTTTTGAAATATATTTTAAAAACACAAGGTTAATTATTAAATAAATTTAAATAATACAAGGTTGCCGAGTGTAGATTTATTATTTACTAATTCGAATTTGTGTGCTACAAGAAAATTTAACACTCAAACTGTGTTAAAAATTAAGAGGTAACTTTTTAAAAAATGATTTTTCTTTCTTAAATTGAAAATATTATTGTTTCTTTTTAAGGTTATTAATGAAAATAAAATCTGCTGTAATAATTTTTTTTGTTTCGTTGTTTTTTGGTGTACTTCTTTTCCCAGGTAAAGAAATTGCAACACTTCCGCCAAAGTTAAAAAAAGTTGTTCGGGATTCAATCATTACCGTTCGAATTACTGCCGCGGGGGATTTAATGTGCCACTCCACGCAGTTTAATTACGCAATGGTTTCGAAGGACAGTTTCAACTTCAAGCCGGTTTTCGATTCAATTAAAAGTTACTTCGATTCTTCGGATTTCGTAGCAGGAAATCTTGAGACGGTAATTGCTGATTCCGACAGTGCTTACTCGGGCTACCCGGTTTTCAACACTCCCGAAGATTTTCTATCCGGATTGAAATACGCCGGGTTTAATCATTTGATATTGGCGAACAATCATATTCTGGACAGGGAATTAAAAGGGCTTTTGAGAACAATTAAAAAAGTTAAAAAATTCGGTTTCTCTTTCAGCGGTGCGGTGGAAAATTTGAGTAAAAAGGACAGCATTAAAATTTTTAATATTAAAGGAATTAAAATTGCATTTCTTTCTTTTACTTATTTTACAAACAATCCAAATCGGCAGGCGCGGAAATATGTTGAAATAATTAGCCGAGCGGCATTAAGGCGTAGGATTGCCCTTGCAAATAAAGGGGGAGCGGAGTTTGTTATTGTTTACTTCCATTTCGGCAAGGAATATGAGCGCTTTCCCAATGCGGTTCAAAAAATGTTTGTGCGCGAAGCTGTTCGGGACGGAGCGGATTTAATACTCGCTAGCCACACACATACTGTACAACCGGCTGAATTTATTAAGAGAGAAAGAGGCGATTCGGTGTTTGTTATTTATTCGATGGGCAATTTCCTTTCGAACCAACGCTGGCGCTATTCCGATGGAGGCGTGGTTATTAGCGTTGAGGTTGCTAAGGATTTCAATAAGGATTCTGTGTTTGTAAAGAAATATTCTTACTTGCCTGTTTGGGTTTTCAAAGGTAAAATAAATTCTAAGAGAGAATATTTGGTTTATCCCTTAAGCAAACGACGGTTAAAAAATCTGCCTAAGTTTTTTACACAAGAAGACAGTGTATCTGCGATAAAAAGTTTTTTTGACAGTGACAGCATTATTCACGCTTTCGGGATAAAGCTTTTACCGGCGTTCTAAATTAGGAGGAAATAAAATTGAGCGAGTTAAAAATAAAAATTAAAAGATTGCACAAAAAATATTCGGATATTCCCTTGCCAAAGTACGAAACAGCCGATAGTTCGGGAATGGATGTTCGCGCAGCGGTTGAAAAGGAAGAGATAATTAAAGCGGGAGAAGTAAAATTAATTCACACGAATCTGAGCGTGGAAATTCCTGCCGGATACGAAATACAAGTTCGTCCCCGCAGCGGCTTGGCTGCCAAGTACAATATAGGTGTGCTGAATTCCCCCGGTACAATAGACGCCGATTACCGCGGTGAAATTAAAATCATTTTGTTCAATTTCGGCAAAGAAGATTTTGTAATTCGCCGTGGCTATAGGATTGCTCAATTGGTAGTCGGTAAAATTTACAAAGCAAATTTAATTGAAAGTGATGAATTGAATTCTACACCGCGCGGGTCGGGAGGTTTCGGACATACCGGAGGAAAATAGGATAAGTTTCAACTCTTGGCAAAGCTGAATTTTAACCTTTCCGAAAAAGTAATTCCCGATTGAATGAGGAGGGATTTTTTTTGAAATAATTTTTCTTCTTAAATATTCCCGTTAAAAAGAGTTACAATTGTTCAACTGATTTTCCTTTGCCGAAGAGCAGGCAAATTAAATTTAAAATTTTTATTTTCATTTCGAAGTTTTTGAATTCTTTCAACCTGGCTAAACGGGAAAACGGATACTTTTACAATTTAACTTAATGGAAAAATTTGTAGTTCAATGAGCGATTTTGTACATCTTCACAACCATTCACATTACAGTTTGCAGGACGGCGCCGCTAAGGTGGAAGACCTTGTAAATGCAGCGGTAAGGAACAATATGCATGCTCTGGCACTTACCGACCACGGCGTAATGTACGGCGTTTCGGAGTTCTTCAAAAAAGCAAAGAAAGCGGGAATTAAGCCAATCATCGGAGAGGAGGCTTACATTACTTTTGAAGGCAGCCGTTTCGACAAAAAGAAAAACGAAAACGGCGGAAAAGGAAAATCCAAGAACTACAATCACCTTGTTCTACTTGCTAAGAACGCGACCGGCTACAAGAACTTAATGAAACTTTCTACCATCGGTCACACGGAAGGTTTTTATTACAAACCACGGATTGATTTGGAGGTACTGAGAAAATATAAGGAAGGTCTTATTTGTACTTCAGCCTGTTTAGCGGGACCCGTTGCTGCTCCGGTATTAAAGGGCGATTTGGAGCTGGCAAAGAAGAACGCAATAATTCTAAAAGAAATTTTCGGAGATGATTTTTACCTTGAAATTCAGAACCATGGGATGGATGACGACTACAAAATTCTTGAGGTGTTCCCAAAATTTTCCAAAGAACTCGGAATTCCATTGGTGGCTACGAACGATATTCATTACATCGAAAAAGAGCACGCAATAGCCCACAACATTTTGCTTTTACTTTCGGATAAAAGCGGTAAGGCGGATTATCGTCAGTTGCGTTACAGAACCAACCAAATCTATTTCAAAAGTGCCGAAGAGATGAAAGAACTATTTAAAGATTTTGATGGTGCAATTGAAAACACTTTGGCGATTGAGGAAAAGATTAATTTTGAAATGGAATTTAAACATTTCCATTACCCGCAATTTCCAATTCCGCCGGATTCCGATGCTAAAAGTCTTGACGAATATTTCGAGCAGCTTGCCCGCATTGGGTTACACGAAAAGTTTCCCAAATTAACAAGGGAAATTGAAGACCGCTTTAACTACGAGATTGAAGTAATTAAAAGCATGGGCTACTCCGGTTATTTCCTCATTGTGCAGGATTTCATTAATGCGGCAAAGAAGTCCGGTATTCCCGTTGGCCCCGGGCGTGGCAGTGCCGCTGGAAGCTTGGTGGCTTTTACGTTAGGGATTACTAACGTCAATCCCCTCAAGTACGATTTGCTTTTTGAAAGATTCCTGAACCCCAACCGAAAATCGATGCCTGATATTGATGTTGACTTTGCCGACGACCAGCGCGGCGATGTGATTGAATATGTAAAAGGGAAGTACGGTGAAAAATCAGTTTCGCAAATTATTACTTTTAACCGCCTTTCTTCCCGCCAGGTTTTGCGAGACGTAGCAAGGGTTCTAAATATTCCTATTCCTACGGTTAACAACATTACAAAATGGATCCCTTCAAAGTTTGGTAAAATTTTCACGATTGACCAGGCGTTGAACGAAGTGCCCGAATTAAAATGGGTAAAGAAATCCGATGACCCGCAAATTCAAGAGTTGATTAAATACGCTCGTATTTTGGAGGGGATGAACCGCAACGCTTCGAAGCACGCGGCCGGCGTTGTGATTACACCCGGCGAGGTAAGCGATTTTGTTCCGCTGGCAAAAGCAAGCAACAGTGACGATTTTGTTACGCAGTACAATATGAAGGAGCTGGATGATGCGGGAATTCTTAAAATGGACTTCTTGGGATTAAGAACTCTTTCAATTATACGTGACACGATTAAGCTTGTAAAGAAAACCCGCGGAATTGAAATTAATATGGAAACAATTCCTGAAGACGACCCGGAGACCTTCAAGCTTTTCAGTAAAGGAAAAACTACTGCTGTCTTCCAGTTTGAATCCGCTCCGATGCGCGAGTATTTAAAGAAACTAAAACCGACAAGCATTAAAGACCTTGCTGCAATGAACGCACTTTATCGTCCCGGCCCGATGAGTTTTATCGACTCCTTTATTAATAGGAAATTCGGGAGAGAAAAAATTCAATATGCGCATCCTGCTTTGGAACCAATTCTGAATGAAACTTTCGGAATAATCGTTTACCAGGAACAGGTAATCCAAATTGCGAACAAACTTGGCGGAATGACCCTTGCAGAGGCTGATATTCTTAGGCGTGCAATGGGGAAGAAAGATGCCAATGCAATGAAGGAGCAGGAGGTTAAGTTCATTGAGGGCGCGGTAAAGAACAACATCTCCAAAAAAGTTGCACGGGAAGTTTTCGAAACGATTAAAAAGTTTGCAAGTTACGGTTTTAACAAAAGTCACTCGGTGGCTTATTCGATTGTAGCTTACCAAACAGCTTATTTAAAAGCACATTATTTGTCGGAGTTCCTTGCGGCGAACTTGACGAACGAGTTGAACAACACGAGTAAAATCACGATTCTTTTGGATGATTGCCGCCGCTTGCATGTAGAGGTTCTGCCCCCGGATATCAATAAGCCCTCAACTTATTTTAACGTGTCGAACGGAAAAATTATTTTCGGAATGTCGGCAATTAAAAACGTAGGAGTCCATGCGGTTGAAGAGCTTGAACGTGCCCGCGAAGATTTGGGTCGTGACTTTAGGAACATCTTTGACCTTTGCGCCAACATAGATACAAGAATCGTAAACAAGCGAGCCTTGGAGGGACTTGTATTAGCGGGGGCGTTGGATACATTGGAAGGAACACGGGCTCAAAATTTTGCGGCAATTGAACAAGCATTGGAATACGGCAGTAAATATAGAAATGCACAAAAGAAAATAGAGGGGAGTCTCTTCGGGGATGCAATTAATGATATTGATATTAAAGAACCGGAGCTGCCGGCTGTTCCGACCTGGAGCAACAAGGAGCGGTTGGCTAAAGAACGTGAAGTGTTGGGCTTTTATTTAACGGGGCATCCCCTTGCTAAGTATGCCGGTGAGTACGATTCATTTGCAACGGTTCATCTTGGGGAACCTGAAACTTTCGGCAATAAAGAGATTGTAAGAGCTTGCGGAGTAATCACAAAAATCAGAACGCGTATCGACAAATCCGGCAACCAGATGGCATTCTTCAATTTAGACGATTTTACCGGTTCATGCGAGTGCCTCGCTTTTTACAAAACTTACGCAAACTGTAAAGAGGTACTCAACGAAGAATCGACGGTAATGGTACTTGGTAAAGTTGAAAGCAGCGGCGACTCGATTAAAATTCGCGTAAACGAAGCTGTCTCATTGGAGGAAGCACGCGTTCGCCTTACCAAAAGAATCCATTTGAAAATTTCCGAGGAAAAGGAGAACGAAGAAACGGCTAATGCCCTGAAGGAAATTTTTGCGGACCACAAAGGAAACGTCCCGGTTTATTTGAGTATTGGTGACAATGGTGACAGACGAAAGTTCGTATTGGAAAAGAAAATTGATGTCAATGAAAAATCCATTGCACAATTGCGAACGTTGTTAGGCGAGGATTCTATTTCTTATTTAACCTACTGAAATCTAGCGCTTGCCTCGAGCAGGAACATTAAGCAGACAACAGTGAATAGGAAATTATGAGTTATGAATGATGAATGATGAAATGATCCGTGAAAATCCTGCGGTACAAGTTTAAATTTTGTGGCAATATTTTTTTCTCTTAGAATGGTATTGAGACACGCATAATTGAACTGCTTTCGCAGTTCTTCTTTTAAGCGTTTTTCTTTCTGCGGGTTTCGCCCGCAGTTATTGAAATTGAAGCGCTTCGCGCTTCTTTGTAT
>WFQV01000331.1 GCA_015486905.1 Melioribacteraceae bacterium
ATCTAAAAAGTGGCATTGGCAAAGAATTCCTCAAATCTCTTAATACTCAAATAGATTTAGATTCTCTTAATTAATGAAATATTTCAGCAATGCTTTTCGTCGTGCCGGTTCGAGCCTGCCTGCCGGTAGGCAGGTCCGGCCTTCGGTACAAACTCGGGAGAAATATCTCCCGAGTTTTTTTATTTTAAAAAGTCTTTGAACAATTGATTATTTAACCCTTTGATCAAATTTCATTTTAAGAGACGTACGAAACTTAGTCCACTTGTAACCCGAATTAACCGAAAGTTGTTTTAAGTCCTTAATTACCAAATGTTTTGCCCTCAACAAAGCAATAAACCTATTTTGTTTTTTAGCTCTGGCACTAAGATCGTTTAGCTCACAAATATCCTCAAGTAAAGAAATTGTGAAGAGCCAATCGACTAAATCCTCAAAATTTTCTTTACTGTAATACTCCACGCTCCGATAAACATGTAACGATATTAACTCTTGTACCAATGGGATATTAAGCAATTCGTAAAACGCTTTGAAAATTGATTTTGCTTTAGCTCTTTTGAACTTACCGTTTTGTAAATTTACAAATTCATACTTGGCGAGTTCATTGAAATTGAATTTCACTTCATTCATTATTTTCAAGAGTGTTTTTTCAAAACAGATACTCCCTTCACCGAGACCGGAAGTTTTCAAAACATCGTCGATTTTCTCATCAAGCAATAAATCATCTACGGCATTATCTCCAATCAAATCCTTTAACGCATTTAATACAAATTCAATCAACAGAATATTAAGATTTTCTTTGTAATTGTTTTTTAAAGAAATTTTAATCGAATGTTCAACATTCGAAAGTGCGATATCATTTAAATGTTTAGGTAAATTTTTTAATCTTAAATTTAATTCCGATGCGGAGTCAATCCTTTTTTCAAACCGTTTAAGAATATCGTCCGATATAAAATTATTATTAAGGAAAGAATTAACGCCGCCAAAGAATTCTCTTGCATTTTCCATTACCCACGTTCTGTATTTGAAGGATTTGTCATTCTCTTCATAAGATGCTTTAACATATTTACCGAATGTTTCCTTGTTAAAAATTTTGAGGAATGAATAATGAACCGGTTCCAAATCCAATAATAATAGGGCTTTCTCGATGCTGTCTGTTCCCCGCCCTTGAAGCTGATCGAACAAGCGGCGGTAAGAACCGGTGGAATCGTAAACTTCCCGAAAGCCGTAAAAAACATAGTATTGAAAGCCATCGAGCCAAAAAACAAAGCCATCACAACAAATATCCTCACCATGGAAAATAAATTCTTTATTGGTAGTTAATTCCCTTGCGATGTAAAAGTAATCACTCCCCGGTAATATTTCCAGTTCATCCCAAATATTAACTGTCTTAAGTTCATTACCATTTTCTTTAATTAATTTAGGAGTTGATTGCTTAATATGACCGTAAGCCCTATCATATTTGTTGTTGTAAACAACGAGAACCTTTTCGTGCCCGAATTTATTGGTGAAAGCAAATACGTTCTCATTAATTGCACCGTAGTCATCCACAAAGTCGTAGAGCCAAAAATTTTTAACTTCGCTGAACAAATATCTTTTGGCAAGCAAAGGGAAAATCTCTCGTTGGTGCCTTTCAATTAGCCATTGATTTGGCTGTTCATCGTAATAAGCACGCTTGTATTCCATTCCGTACTTTTCGGTAAAGCCTTCAATCTGTCCATGGGCAAACATCGGTAAGCCGGGCAGAGTAGCCAACAGAAGGCACACACCAAAATATTTATCCCCCGTACCGAATTGTTTAATAGCAGTTTCTTCGTCGGGGTTACTCATAAAATTAACGTAACGTTTTAATATTTCGGGGTCAAATTCCAACGTGTTTGTAATCAAATCCCGGTACTTTTCGTTTTCCTCGTTCATCATCATGTGCATAAAAGCGCTATTGTAAACGCGGTGCATCCCGAGTGTACGCACGAAATAACCTTCCATTAACCAGAAGGCTTCGGCAAGCAAAAGAGTATCCGGCTTTTCATGATTTATTCTGTCAACAACTTCGCGCCAAAATTCTTTTGGAAACAATTTTTCAAACTCCTCCTTTGCCATCGCGAATTCTGAGCGAGAGGGGATGTCCCCGCCCGAACCGGGCTCTGGATACCAAAGTCTGCGGAAGTGCCTTTTGGCAAGCGTCATTGCGGCATCGAAGCGAATAATCGAGAACCTCTCAGCCACATCAAAAATCTTTTGAATTACCGCTTCACGCACTTCGGCTTTAATCATATCCAATTGTGCCGTGTCGTTCCACGGCATATTTGTTCCGTCGTTGCCGTGGTAAATAAATCTCGTTTCGTTCGTTTTGGTATTTCTCCAACGGAAAACGACAGCGGCGTCGGTCTTTGAATAATATCCGTCTTCAATTTTAATTTCCACATCCGTATTGTCAGAAAGATTCGGACCATTAAACGTGTACGAAGGATAAGGTGAATTTCCCCTTTGAATAAAGTAATCGGGATGGTTGATTACCCAATCCGAATAAATTCCGGTATGATTCGGCACCATATCGCTTGCGAGCCTTATTCCTCTTGCCTTTGCACGGTTGTCCAAATTCCGAAAAGCTTTCTCCCCGCCAAGTTCTTCGGCAATTGTGTAATCGTACAAAGAATAAGCGGAAGCCACTGCGTCGATGTTGCCGGTCAGATGTTTTATTTTTTTAGATGCGGGGCTACGCTCCCAAATTCCGATGAGCCACAATGCGTTAATGTTCCGCGAAGCAAGCAAATCAAGTTCTTCGTTCGGAATTTGGTCGAGATGTTTAATTTCTCTTTTGTATTTCTTGGAAAGCTGGTCTAACCACACAAAAGCATTCTTGGCAATTAAAACTACATTCGGCATCCAATTAACATCGGGGGTGAACCTTTCATCTTGCAAATATTCCTTTGCCGTTTCCTTTGTGCTTTCCTCCGAATCTTTTGCTTTTCTATATTGCGGCACAACCGTAGGTGCATGCCCGCCCGGGGTGAATCCGAATAGTTTTGCTTCTTCTTTAAAAATATCCTTCACACCCAAAATTCGAGCCGTGAATTTATTGCCTAAAATAAATTTCCAATTACTCTCAATGTAATCAAGCTGTTTTAGCAAATCGTGGGGGTATTTAATAAAAGGCATCTTTAAGAAGGTAAGCAAGTCAAAAAGTTCCGTACCGAGGCGCCTTTCATTTTCAAAAAATTTTTGCAAAGTTAAGATTGCTTTTTTGTAGTTGTCTTTCTCCGACAAATAATCTTCGTCAAAAAGGTCTTGAACTTTTTTGGAAGCCGGATTAAAATTAGCCAAATAAAGAAGAATCATCTCCTCTGTGGAAATTTCAATGTTGGATTTATTGTCCATATAATTTGACAAATACTCTTCCACCGTTTGTCTTCCAAGGTAAACGTTTAACGGAGGGAAGTTGGAATTAAAATCGACCAAGAGACTCTTGAACTTTTCTTCCGAAAGATTTGATTTTAAATTTTCAACTGCCATTAAGATTGCTCGAGGGTTAATTTTTTCATCGTATTGCCGAATAACATAGTGAATTATTTCGTCCAAAAGTCCCAAAGCGTTTAATTCACCGACAGTGATTTTTTTACTTTCTTCTCTAACGGAATTTAATTGATGTGTTAATTTTCTAACGGCATTAATATCACTAAAAATTATCCCGCCTCTTAAAGAAAAGAGTTCTGCATTAAGTTTGAATTTGTCTCTTATATTTTTTGCAATATGAAATTCGTATTTAATCAAATTACCTGCCCGGTAAGTTTCTAAAAATCAAAAATTTATTTTTCAAATATAATGAATAAAATTTGCTTGGCATTTATGGGTGCTTCTCTAAATCGGATTCGGAATTCGTAATTTGAATATTCGTCAGTCGTAATTCATTCGGTCTTTGTTTAGAGGTTTAGTTCGCCTTCGGCGGTTTAGATGTGCAAAGGGACAAATGGATAATTGGATGAATGGATGGGTGGATGGCAGATAACAGAGAATAGAAAATTTTTAATCTTCATTTTTAATCCTTCATTTTTAATTGAATAAATCCGTGTTCTATCAAATCAGCACCCCATTACTCGTCATTCGTAATTCTGTTGTTCTTAGTCCGTAGTTGAATAAAATTCGCGTATTCGCGGCTTTTTCAGATACAGGCTATTAAAACAGACCTTACGCTCTTTGCGAAATTCCTTTGCGCCCTCTGCGTGGGAAAATATGTTTTTTTTTGCAGACGTTTGTAGTTGAATAAAATTCGTGCATTCGTGGCTTTTACGGAGGCTGGTAACTTACGACTTAAGACTCGTCACTTAAGACTTAAACTAAATTTCTATTCTCGTTACAACACCGTGGAGTTTATTGTAGGGTAAATCGTAGTAATGAATAAAGGGCGGAGTAATTTTCTTTAAGAAAGCGTAGAGCTTTTTAAGAGGATGTTTCGCAATAATATCGTCCACACCGTAGAAAATTATTTTTTCTTCAATGCCGTTCTCTTCAAGGACATCATGAATATTAATTATCTCCATATAACCTTTTTCGACCTTCACTCCCGACAATCCCTCGGCAATATTGTCAACCTTCTCAACTCTTACGCCGTAAGGCTCGTCCATTGTTGCAATGGAAACCAAAATATTCTTCTCGTAAATTATGTTGCTTCTAATAATACAATGTACAATGTAAGGGGGAATCTGTTTAAAACTGCGAGTAAAGAATAATGCCGAGCCGCTAATGTTCTTTCCCAATTTGTAAATTTGTTTGAAGCTGAATAAAAACGTTTCCGCAGGTAAAGCGCGAAATGCCTTGTGCATCGATTTGTTACCGCTTAACCAGAGAAGAATTACAAATAAAGGAATGGAAGCAATTACTAACGACCAATACCCGCCGTGAGGGATTTTCTCAAAGACAGCTAACAAAAATAAGACATCGGTAAAAAGCACAAAGATAGCGGTTAACATCTTTAATGGCTTTTTCTGAATCTTAAAAATCCAGATCATAAATGTAGCGCTAATCGTCATCGTAGCGGTTACCGCCAAACCGTAAGCCGCTGCAAGGTTATCCGATTTCTTAAATAGGAAAACCAT
>WFQV01000332.1 GCA_015486905.1 Melioribacteraceae bacterium
GCGAAAAACGAAGACTGAACCGGCGAAGCCCCGCAGAGCGGGGCGAAGACGGTTTTTTAATGTAAAATTAGCGCTCAAAACTACGCCTGACACGTCAGTTAAAAGATGAAATATTATGTTTACATAATAAAAAGCGAGAAGTATCCCCAAAAGAAATATATTGGGTTTACAAGAGATTTGGGGAAGAGATTACAGAAACACAATGAGGGAGGGAATAAATATACCAAAACATTTCGGCCATGGAAAGTAGAGACGGCAATAATGTTTGAGACAAAAGAAAAAGCGCTAAAATTTGAAAAATATCTAAAAAGTCATTCTGGCAGGGCATTCATTAAAAGACATTTTTAACGGGGTCCTGCTTTCAGGCGAGACGAAGGAGAATGCGACGAAGCCCCGCAGAGCGGGGCGAAGACGGTTGAAAACAAATTAACAAGAGGCGTGACTACGTCGCAGCAGGCTCGACACAAATGTATTATTATGTTTACATATTAGAAAGTGAATCGAACTCACAAAAATACTATGTTGGGTATACGACTGATTTAGGGAGTAGAATAAAAAAGCACAACGAAGGAGGAGACGAATACACGACAAAGTACAAGCCTTGGAAAATCAGAACAGCAATAGCGTTTGCAGATAGAAAGAAGTCGTTAGAGTTCGAGAGATATTTGAAGACAGGCTCTGGGAGAGCATTTGTTAAAAGGCACCTTTAGTTAAAGTCACGCCTTCAGGCGAGACGAAGGAGAATGCGACGAAGCTCAGCGCAAGCTGAGAGAATTCGATTAAGGAAAAAATCAGAGACGTGACTACATCGCATCAAATGTGAAAAGTTGTTGAATTTTCTAAAATAGACTTTGAAAAGCAACAAGGGGAAAGCTGCAATGACTTTCCCCACAGTTAATGAAATTCCTCCTCAACTAAATCCCGGCATTTGATTTAAATTAGCAAACATCACGCCAAAAATTAATAGTGCAATATTTAATTAAAAACGCAACTTTAAATTGCTAAAGAATGAATATTATTAACAGCGTTTATAAACAGTGTTTCTGAATTTAGGATTCTTGCTATTTAAAATTCATATGGATTGCGTTTTAATTAGTTGCTCTTTAAAAAGACAAAAAGTGAAAAAAGAAATTGAAAACAGAAGGAATAAAGCAAAATGTGCATTGAAAAAAATGCAAGATTTAAATAAATTGAGTTAAGAATCTTGCAAAAAAAGGAAAAAGAAATGATAGGGAAACTACAGGATCATAATCAAACAGACATATTTAAGCCGTTTTTAATAGAATTCATAGACATGAATCACGAGTTGGTATTATTAGCAAAAAAAATAGGTTGGAATACTTTGGAAAAGGAATTATCGGAGTATTATTCAGATAGAGGGCGGTACAAATGAAAAGCAGCTTGCATAATTTCTAATTTTCAGATTAATGGAAAAAATTGTTTTGCATTATTCGTAGAAAAAAATAACTTGCTAGTTATAAGTTATAAAAATATTAAGAGTTGAGATGAAAAGAGATTTGGTTCATTCCGATATTGAAAGGCAAAATATATTAAACAATAAATATGCTCTTGAAAAAATACAAGAATATATTGGTTTCAGTGGAATTTTATTTGAAGGGGAATATAAGTACACAAAAAAAATGGTGGCAGACTTTTAAGGAGTTGATATTTCAACTATTGATAGATACTTAGCTAAATATGAAAAGGAATTGAAGCAGAATGGATATGTTTTAATACGAGGTAAGTTATTAAAAGACTTAAAGTTACAATTTTGTCACCTTATAGATAAAGCGACCAAAACAACAGTATTAGGGCTGTTTAATTTCCGAGCCTTTCTAAATTTAGGAATGCTATTGCAAAAGGATTAAAAGATTAAGTATCATTTCGAAATGATGAAATGTTTTCCACTATTAAAAAATCTTTTAAATGAAATATCCGGGGAACAAGAAAATACTTGATACTTACAAAATTGGTTTCATTTGTTCTCGGAAAATCCCAGCTCAAATTATTTTACTAACGTACGATTGGGCAATAGAACAAAAGGAAAAAGGAATTTACTGGTTTCAGGTTTTCATTCAAAAATAGAAAAAGATGTTTTTCATTATTTATCTAAAGGAGAACAACCGATAATTATTATGCTTGCTCGAAGTATGTATAAAAAAATTTATACGGAGTTTGTATGAAATTATCAGAAGGACAAATAACTAAATTCGTTAAGTATTTAGAAAAAGCTAAATCTTATGAGGATTTAATGAGCAAAGACGGTGTCATTAAAAAATTCATTAAATCATCTTTGGAGGATATACTCAAATAGATTTTGAAAAGCAACAAGGGGAAAGCAGCCAAGACTTTCCCCACGGTTAATGAAATCCCTCCTCAACTAAATCCCGGCATTTGCTTTAAATGAGCAAACATCACGCCAAAAATTAATAGTGCGAAATTTAATTAAAAACGCAACTTTAAATTGCTAAAGAATAAATATTATTAACAGCGTTTATAAACGGTGTTTCTGAATTTAGGCTTCTTGTTATTTAAAGTTCCAATGGATTGCGTTTTAATTTAGGGTTTAATTATTTTTTAAAAATATTAAATCTTGCCTTTACAAGTGGAAAAAATTTAGAAAAGTTTTTTGAAGATTTTTTAAAAATATTCCAAATGCCTTTTTTTATAAAATAGGAACAACCTTAAATCCTTTGGCAAAAAATTTTTTGTTGCTTTTCTCCATTGAATATTTTGTCACGATTTTTACTTTTTCAAAATGAACATACCAAAAAACGCGCCAAAACAATTTTGTTTTTCCTTACCATCCCAGAGCAGAAGCTCGAAATTAATGATATGTAAATACTGCCGAGCTTTTTACAATTCTTTTCCAGCAATTAAATATTTTGCCACTAATTTTTAGCCTGTACCAACTTTTACCCCCATTTTTTTGTTTACACACATAAAAAAAGATGTTAATCACGGAGATTTTTTTTAAGTTTCAAAGATAAATTTACTGATATTAATAAAAGGTAAAAAAAATGAGTATTTTATTAGACAAAAGAACGAAAGTGGTAGTACAGGGAATTACAGGGAGCGAAGGTTCGTTCCACACATTACAAATGTTAGAGTATGGTACTAATATTGTTGCAGGAGTTACACCCGGTAAAGGCGGGAAAGACTTTCACGGTATTCCTATCTACAACACCGTTGCGGAAGCGGTTAAAGAACAGAAAGCGAACGCTTCGGCTATTTTCGTACCGCCACCATTTGCGGCAGATGCTATTCTCGAAGCGGCAAACTCAGGTGTTAAATTAATTGTTTGCATTACCGAAGGTATTCCTGCGAAGGATATGGTTAAGGTTTACAATGTAATTAAGAGCAAAGACGTACGTTTGATTGGACCTAACTGCCCGGGAATCATTTCTCCCGGAAAAGCTAAAATCGGGATTATGCCCGGATTTATTCACCGTAAGGGTAAAATAGGTGTTATCTCTCGTAGTGGTACTTTAACCTACGAAGCTGTAAAGCAATTAACCGATTTAAAAATCGGACAATCTACTTGCATCGGTATTGGCGGCGACCCCGTAATAGGTTCGCAGTTTATTGACATTATTAAATTGTTTAACGAAGACCCCGACACCGAAGGTATTGTGATGATTGGCGAGATTGGCGGTAGCGCCGAAGAAGAAGCTGCTGCTTACATTAAAAAGCATGTCAAGAAGCCGGTCGTCGGTTTTATTGCAGGGAGAACAGCACCTCCCGGACGCCGCATGGGACATGCCGGTGCAATCATCTCCGGAGGCAAAGGTACCGCAGCTGAAAAAATGAAAGCCCTGAAGAAAGCCGGTATTCACGTAGCCGAAAGCCCGGCTGAAATTGGCATCACAATGAAAAAAGCTCTTGAAGAATACAAAAATAAAAATCAAAAATAGCAATTAATAAAAACGAAGTTAAGGAAGGAGTCCCCGTGGCTCTTTCCTTTTATTTTATTAAATCCTATTGCGATAAATTGCAATTTAGAAATTAGATTTTAGAAGTTAGAATTTTGAAAAAATAATCTTTACTAATTTCTAAGTTCTAATTTTATATTATGTTTATATATTTTTATATCGAGAAATTTTTTGACAAGAAAAACAAGGATTTAAACTGTAATACTATAAGGAAATATTCAGGAGGTTAAATGAATAACAGAACATTGGCGATATTGAAACCTGACTGCGTAAGAAAAAATTTAATCGGTGATGTGATTACCAAAATAACACAAGCCGGCTTTAAGGTAGTGGCAATGAAAATGACAAAACTGAACAAAGACACAGCCGGTGGCTTTTACGAAGTACACAAAGATAGACCGTTCTTTAACGACTTGCTTACTTTCATGACGTCGGGTCCTTGCGTACCGATTGTTTTGGAAAAGGAAAACGCTGTTGAAGATTTCAGAAAACTTATCGGTGCTACGAATCCTGCTGAAGCCGACGAAGGGACAATACGCAAACTTTACGCGGATAACGTGGAACAGAATATCGTACACGGTTCGGATTCCGATGAGAACGCGGCAAAAGAAATTTCACATTTTTTCTCACGAAAAGAATTACTTGAAAATTACGGGCTGTGATGCTATTTACCAAGTGGGAAAAAATATCGGAAAAGGAATTATTCGGGAACGATTATTGGAGTTACAAATTAGACGTTTTCAAAATAGGAGATAAAGAAGAGAAAGAATATCACTATGTACACACGGTCGGTTCAACAATGATTGTTCCCAAAATTTCCGATAACAAATTTTTGCTTTTGAAACAATACCGTTACCTTAACGAGAAATTTAGTGTTGAATTTCCCAGCGGCGGAATTTGTGGGGGGCTTACTCCGAAAGAAAATGCCTTGAAAGAACTTCGGGAAGAAACAGGCTGCGCCGCGAAAACGTTAACCGAAATAGCAATATTTAATCCTTACAACGGAGTTACGGACGAACTCTGCCATCTTTTTGTTGCGGATGAATTGTACGAATCCCCTTTGCCGCCGGATGATACCGAAGAATTTGAGCCGGTACAATTAACAGCGGAAGAAATAAATTCAATGATTTTAACAAATGAAATTTGGGACGGAATGACTCTCGCTTCATGGATTATATTTAAAACAAAATTCGGATTAAAATGAAAACGTTCTTACTTTATTTGATTTTCGGAATTCTTTCCGTTTCTTTTCTTGCCAAATTAAACAAAGATGGAAAAACGCAAAAGGTAACGACTAAAACCGGTGCGGACATGTTGGTTGCCGAACATCTTGATTTAATTGAAGGGAAAACAATCGGGATAATTACAAATCACACAGCTTTGCTTTCGAACGGAGTTCATTTGGTTGACACTCTGTTTCACACAAAAGGCGTAAAAATAAAAGCTCTTTTCGGTCCCGAACACGGCGTACGCGGTAAAGCACCGGCAGGTAAGCACGTTGGCAATGCTGTCGATTCGGCAACGGGAATTCCCGTCTTCTCCCTTTACGGCAAAATCCGTAAGCCCACAAAAGAAATGCTGAAGGGAATTGACTTGCTTGTTTTTGACATTCAGGACATCGGCGCCCGCTACTACACTTACATTTCAACTTTGTATTATTCGTTGGAAGGAGCCGCAGAGAACAACATCCCGATTATTGTTTTGGACAGACCTAATCCAATCGGTGGAATAAATGTTGACGGGCCGCTTGGAAAAAAAGGCTACCGCTCTTTCGTGGGTATTGCACCCATCCCGATAATTCACGGAATGACAATGGGAGAACTGGCAAAATTCTTTAACTCCGAGATGCTGCCGAACAATTTGCACGCCAAATTAACCGTTGTAAAATTGCAGAACTGGAAACACCAAGAATATTACGACGAAACGGGTCTTAGGTGGATTTCCCCCTCGCCGAATATGACTAATCTCGAGACGGCAATTGTTTATCCGGGAATGTGTTTAATCGAAGGTACAAATGTTTCCGAAGGACGAGGAACTATTGCACCATTTTTGAAAATAGGTGCGCCCTTTATTGACTCGGATAAATTAATTCAAGCGCTAATGAAAGAACCGATTAAGGGTGTAAAACTTTTACCGGTCTCTTTCGTCCCTGTGGATATTCCACACCGTGCCGTAAATCCAAAATACAAAGGTGAAAAGTGCAACGGTATTTTGATTCATGTAACGAACAGAAAAACTTTTCAATCGTTACGGTTCGGAATTTTTCTTCTCTACGAGTTGCACAAACTTTATCCGAAACAATTTAAACTGAAAAAGTGGATTGACAAACTTTACGGAAGCAAAGGTTTAAGAGAAGCAATTGAGAACGGAAAAACGCCGGAAGAAATTTTTGCCACTTGGAATAATGATTTAATAAAGTTCAAAAAAACACGAAAGAAGTTTTTAATTTACAATTAACTCTGTTAACCCGTTTATTTTTAATCTGCATTACAAATAGCTGTTGCGGTTGAAAAGTTTGTTGTTATTATTTAATTTCATAAAATTTTAATTTTCTATTATTCGCAAGGGAAAGAAATGACAAATGAGACACAACTTTTAATTGTAATGATTACCTACCTTGTTCTCCTTATTTCGTGGGGACTTTACCAGGGCAGAAAAGTAAAAAGCAATGCGGATTATGCCATCGCAGGTAGGAATTTACCCGGCTGGGCGGCAGCTCTTTCCGAAAGGGCTACAGGCGAATCCTCATGGGCTCTGTTGGGTTTGCCCGGCTTTGCTTACTCCGCCGGACTGATTGGGATCTGGACAGCAGTTGGCTGCGTATTGGGGATAATAACCGCTTGGTGGGCAATAGCTTGGCGACTTCGGGACGAAGCGGAGCTTTACGACGTTAATACTTTTACGGAATACATTGCGAAGAAACATGGTGAGAGCGAAAAGTGGATTAGACTTGTGGGTAGTTTGACAATTGTTTTCTTTTTCTTTTTCTACGTTGGCGCACAATTCTTGGGTGGAGGAAAAACTTTATTCACAATGTTTCATTTAAACCCGCAAATAGGAATGTTGATAACGGCTGCTGTAATTGTCCCTTACACAATTTACGGCGGTTTCCGCAGTGTAGTTTACACGGATGTTGTCCAAGCAATTGTAATGGTTACGACGTTAA
>WFQV01000333.1 GCA_015486905.1 Melioribacteraceae bacterium
ATACTGTGCTTTTAAAGGCTGCACAAGAAGAATCAGAAGAAACGATATGTAAAAAAATTTAACTCTCGGCAAGTTTATTTTTCAAATAGTAAATATTGTCAATTTCGGACGGGTCTTTACCTCGTAACAACGCTAAGAAATAAGTAACCCAGTCGCCAAAGTAAACCATTTCCAGAAGCCTTAATTTCAAAGATTTTTGTTCGCTCGTAATCGTTAATATTTCTGCATTGGCCTTTTTAATCAACTCCGATGAAATTTCAATCCGCTTTTTTATTTGACTGTGGTAAGTTCCTTCGTAAATAAAAATTGCCTTAGCTCTGAAATTTTTTTCGTTAAAGGTTTCCCACCCTACAATCTCGTTGTGATTGAATTCAGGCAAAATATTGTGAAACGCATGCGACTTCGAGTTCTCATTAAACTGTCCCTTCAATCTCAGTCCTACGGCAGAAGTAACATTATCAACGGAATAAATCACCGGGATGAACCCTACCAAAGATTCGGCAAATTTAAATGGAAGAGAATTTTCGCTCTTAAATTCTTCGGACTTTTCTCTCAACAACGAAATTGCATTTTCAAAAAAATCATTCTGCTCGGATATTAAACCAACCGTTTGAAATATCTTAATCAAAGTAAAAAAGTTCAAGTAAAGAGCGTAACGAGGTTGAAAACCTTTCTTGAGCAAAAGATAAGGGTAGCCGTTTTCTTCGGCAAATTCTTTAAGCTTACCGCCGGAGGTCAAACAAATAATTTTAGCTCCTATCTCTTTTGCTTTAGCTGCCGCGCTAAGTGTTTCTTCAGTATTGCCGGAGTAAGAAGAAAGCACTACCAAAGAATTTTCATCGACAAAAGAGGGCAAGGAATAATTTCTATTTACAAAATAAGGAACATTTAAATCCGAATTAAAAAAGTTGTAAAACAAATCGCCTCCTATTGCAGAGCCGCCGAGCCCGCAAACAACAACGGCGTTTGTTTCTTTTGCCGAAAAGTTAATTTTAGGTTCTTCAAGAGATTTAACATATTCAATTTGTGAAAAAGAATTTACAATTACATCGAATTGATTTTGTGAATCGTACTTTTCAATAAAATCCGTCAAATTCATTTTACCTCTCAGTTAATAGTTTGAAATTTGTCTTTAATGTTTTTGTCGTAATACTCTTTTAATTTTTCTTTAATCTCACATTCGGTTTCCATTTCGGAACACTCTTCAGCAAGTTTTTTGACTTCTTCATAATTCAAACTTCTAATAATTTCCTTCGTCTGAAGAATAGAAGCTGCGTTAACGCTAATGGAATCAAGCCCAAGCCCCACCAGCAGAGGAATTGCAATGGGATCGGCTGCCATTTCGCCACAAATTGTAGTCATTACTCCTTGTGACTTTCCACCTTTAATAATCAAATCGAGAGAGCGCACAACCGACGGGTGAAATTCCTGGTAAAGATCGCTTACTATCTCATTCCCACGGTCAACGGCAAGCAAATATTGGATTAAATCGTTAGTGCCTATGCTCATAAAATCCACATACTTTGCAAATTTATTAGCCATTACAGCCGCCGAAGGGACCTCAATCATTACCCCCAATTTTAAGTTGGCGTTAAATTCTTTCCCTTCCGCTTCTAACTCTTCAATGGCAGTTAAAATTAACTCTTTCGTACTTTTAATCTCTTTTATTGCCGCTACCATCGGAATCATAAACTTAATGTTACCATGTTTATTTGCTCTTAAGATGGCTTTTATTTGTAATTTAAAAAGCTCGGGATTGTCCAACAGTAAACGTATTCCTCTCCATCCGAGGAAAGGGTTCGGCTCTTTCAAATCAATTGGCAGAACTTTGTCGCCCCCAATATCGAATGCTCTGATGATAATGGGCAGAGGGTAAATCCTCTCGGCAAATTTTTTGTAAACTTCGTACTGCTCCTCTTCATCCGGGAATGCCGTAAATAAGTCGAAAATTTGTTCCGTTCTAACAAGCCCCACACCTTCGGTACCGTTATTAACTGCAATTTCCAACTCGTCGCATAAATCAATATTTGCCGTAACAATTATTTTTTTACCGTCATTTGTAACCGCCGGTAAGTCTTTTAATTTTCTTAATTCTTTGTCGTAAAGATTTAATTTTTCAATTTTCTTTTTGTAGAAATCGAGTTGTTCTTTTGTGGGTTTTATTATTACTTCTCCGTGGAAACCGTCAACAATCAGCACATCCCCATCTGTTATTTTTGAGGTAGCATCGTGAGCTCCCACAACTGCAGGGATACCCAACGAGCGTGCAACAATAGCGGCATGTGAAGTTAATCCTCCGAAATCCGTTACGTAACCTTTGGAATTCACTCTATTAAAAAGGAGAGTATCGGCAGGCGTGATGGTTTGAGAGACTACAATCACATCTTCTTCAATCCTTGATATTAATTTCTTCTTCCTTAAATTTCTTATTATCCTATTTTTAATATCCTCAATATCGTAAGAACGTTCCTGCATATATTCCACGTCCGAAACGGTCATTAATTTTTGGTACTTGGAAATTTCATCGTTAACGACGAACTCGGGATTTTTCTTTTCGTGTTCAACTCTTTCCCAAATATTTCTACGAAGTATGGGGTCATCTAAAATCATTAACTGAGCTTCAAATATCGCTGCACGTTTCTCGCCTATTTTATCTACAGCCATTTTAAATATTTTCACAAGCTCCTTCTTGGAACGAGAAAAGGCATCCTCCAATTCCTCAATAGCTTGAGAGACATTTTCAATCTCATATTCATTGACTTCCTCGTCAATTCTATGGTAAATATGAGCTTTGCCGATAGATATTCCCGGCGCGGCTGCAATACCGCGCAGAAGATTTTTGTAAGATTTACTCCTCATCAAAACCTCTTTGAAAATAATCAATTATTTCTTTTGCGGCTTCTTCTTCATCTTCGCCGTCGAAAGTCAATAATAATTTCGAGCCTTTCGCCGCGGCTAAAGTCATTACACCGATTATGCTTTTACCGTTTATTCCCATTCCGTCCTTATGAATAAAAAATTCACTTTTGTATTTCGACGCCATTTTAACAATTGTGGCTGCCGGGCGTGTGTGCAAACCGGCATTATTTACTATCGTAACTTCTTTCTCAATCATTTTTTTCTACCCAACAAATCCTCAGCCAAACAAATTAACAAATTTTTCCCTTCGTCATTGTTAAGTTTCTTTGCTGCGTTAAGCGCTTTGCGTGTGTAACGGGCAATTTCTTTTTTCGTAATTTCAAAGATGCCTAAATCTTTATAAATAAGTTTGTATTTTAAAACATCTTTTTTATTAATTCCATTATTTTTTACAACTTTAATCAATTCGTTTTTATTTTTACCTTTTGCAACTTCTAATGCTTTTAAAAGAAGGAATGTTTTTTTTCCTTCAATTAAATCACCTCCAATCGGTTTGCCGAAATGATTTTCCTCACCGGCAATGTCCAGATAGTCGTCCTGTAGTTGAAATGCCATTCCCAAATTTTTACCGTAGCTTTTAAGATTTTTCAAATTCTCTTTTGAACCGCCACCAATGGTCCCGCCTATTGCACAGCACATTTCCAAAAGTGCAGCGGTCTTTTGTGAAATCATTTTTTTGTATTCTGCAATAGTAACATTTTTTCTTTTTTCAAAATCGGCATCCAAACTTTGCCCTTCGCAAACTTTAATTACGCCGTCTGTAAAGAACGTTATCGCATCGTGCGGTTTTTCTCCCGCATCCAAAAGCAAATATTTGTAAGCAAATGCCGTCAGGCTGTCGCCCGTTAGAATAGCTGTTCCGGTATCGTATTTCTTATGCAACGTAGGAAGGTTTCTTCTCTTATCGGCATTGTCCATTATATCGTCATGAACAAGAGTAAAATTGTGAAGCAATTCAACTGCTACCGCTGCATTGTAAACATTTTTAAATTCACTGCCAACAGCTTTGGCGCTTGCAAGTACCAAAAAGGGACGGATGCGTTTCCCGCCTCCCGTCATAATGTATTCCGAAGGCTTGTAAAGAGAAGAGGGAATTTTGTTCCTGAATATTTTGCTAATCCTATTTTCAATTTTTTTAACTTCACGATTGTAAAGCTGTTTATATTTCTTTTCGTTTTCACACATTAGAATAATTCCTCTTTTAAAATTAATTTTTCTTTTAATTCGTTTGTTTTTTTACTGTTAGTAAGAATCATTATTTTAACTAAGTCTTTGTTCAAATTTTGAACTAATTCAATCACACCTTCCGAACCTCTTTCTACAACAGACTTGAGAATCGAACGAGCTGCAGAGGTAATATTAGCGCCTAAAGCTAAGGATTTTGCATAAGAGAAAGAATCATTTATTCCGCCCGAAGCTATTAGGACAAAATCAAAATCTTTCTTCAACTCTGCCACCGTTCGCACACAGTAGGAAGTAGGCAAACCCCATTCCGAAAAGGGAGAGGGATCTTTCTCAGTCCTTATTTGTTCTATTCTACTCCAACTCGTTCCGCCGGCGCCGGCTACATCAATTCCTTTAGCGCCCGCCTCAAGGAGATTTTTAGCCGCTTCCTTAGAAATGCCGAACCCGACTTCTTTAACAATAAGAGGGACATCTAACTCATTTGAAAATTTTCTAATTTTTTGAATTAAACCTTTAAAGTCCGGGTTACCCCCCATTTGCAACATTTCCTGAAGTAAATTCAAATGCACAAAAACAGCATCGGCTTCAATTACGTCAATCATCTTGTTTAAGGGGTCAAGGTTTTCGAACTTTACAAATTCCGCAGCACCAATATTTGCAATAACAGGAATATTAGGAGCTTTTTTTCTTACAATTGAAAAAGTGGGGATTAAAGAATCCTCTTCTAACATTACTCTTTGGCTGCCAACGCCAATAGGGATGTTTAATTCTTCGGCTGCCTCGGCTAACATCGAGTTAATATTAAAAGCATCTCCGTAACCGCCTGTCATCGAAGCAATTAAAAAGGGCGAAGAAATTTCTCGTCCGAAAAAATCGGTTTTTAATATTACGTCTTCTTCTCTTAATTCCGAGGCGGCATAATGAAGAAAGTCGTATCGTTCGAAACCGGCAGTTTTTTCTTTAAACTGAGATTCTTCGCTTAAAGAAATTCTTACGTGATTTTCCTTTCTGTCCTTGCTGTTTCCCATTTTCAGAAAATTTTATTTTAAAAATAAAAAAATAGACGGGAAAAGATAAGGCAATTACAATCAATTGTTAGTAATATCGGTTTTTTAGTCTTAAGTAACGATTGATAGGACGCAGATTTATTATGATTGATTATGATTTTCGCTGATTGGACAATAGAACACGGATGACACGGATTAAACGGATGGTCGCGGATTATATAATTCAACATTCATCATTCAAAACTTGCCTACCGCCTGCCTGCCGGTAGGCAGGGCAGGCAGGTTCATCATTCATAATTGCGGCTTGCCGCCATATGTTTGATTGCTTTTGGAAAAATTTTTAAACCGGGGTTAGGGAAGGTTTGCCGGTAAGGACGGCAATTACATTTTTGGTTGCTAACTCTGCCATTGCGGAGCGGGTTTCAACCGTGCCGCTGCCAACGTGAGGGAGTAAAATCGCGTTTTTCAATTTGAGTAATTCAGGATTTAAATTCGGTTCGTTTGTATAAACGTCGAAACCGGCGGCAAATATTTTTTTCTTTTTCAACATTCTAATTAAATGTTTTTCGTCCAGCACTTCTCCTCTTGCAGTATTTACAAGAATAGCGTTCGGTTTCAATAGTTCTAATTTTTCTTCGTCTATCAATCCTTTTGTTTTGGAAGTTAAAGGTAGATGCAAAGAAACAACATCCGAGATTTTTAACAATTTATTTAACGAAACTTTTTTAGCCCCCAATTCTTTTTCGGCGCTCTCGTTTTTACTTCTGTTAAAATAAACAATCCTCATCCCGAAAGCCTTCGCCCTTTTAGCGGTAGCAAAACCGATTCGCCCCATTCCGACAATTCCCAACGTTTTTTTATTTAAATCAAGTCCCAGCATCAACTCGGGTTTCCAGCCGTCAAATTTACCTTCGCGTAAGAAAGCTTCGGCTTCGGGTAATCTCCTTGCAGCCGCAAGGATTAAACTCATTGCCAAATCCGCTGTTGCATCCGTTAATATTCCGGGTGTATTCGTCACAACTATTCCTTTACTCTTGGCGTATTCGACGTCGATGTTGTTGTAGCCAACCGCATAGTTGGCAATCACTTTGCACTTCGGTAGATTGTCAATTACTTCTTTGTCAATTTTATCGGAGAGTAAAGAAATGAGAGCATCCGAATTGTGAGATTTTCCAATCAATTCTTCCTTGGAAAGAATTTTACCGCTTTTGTTTACCACAACCGTAAATCC
>WFQV01000334.1 GCA_015486905.1 Melioribacteraceae bacterium
GTTTAGTAATATCTTTAATTGTCCCGTCCGGATTAACAACACCGTAGTGGCAGGCCGAGCAAGTTTTAGCTTGGGGATCCGTCCCTGCATTGGCATGACCACGCGGCGGCAGCAAATGACAACTGCCGCATTTGTCCTGTGTGCCGTCAACCTTGTTCCAAACAAAAACAGGGTTCTCCCCTTGAATTACCGAATCGGCATATTCAAACTGGTAAGAAGAAGAATCCTTTGCAAATCTAAAATTCCCGTGGCAGTAAACATTTACACACGTTAAATTCGATGCATCGTATTTAGGAGCGGTAATTCCTTTTGAAGCTAAAGTTCCGAAGTTAACCTCCGCACCGGGAGTATCGTCGATATGCCCCACGGCGTCGAACGCTGCGGGCACAATGTGACATTCGTTGCAGGTTTTTGCCACCGTGAGTTTGCTTTCCTTCAAATGCACGGCGTGCGCTCCCACACCTTTATCCTTAGTAGAGCTTGAACCGTCCAAAGCCAAAGGGGGACTTATTTGCGCGGGATTTAAAGGATTTCCATGGCAGGTATTACATGCCTCCGGTCCGCCGGGATTCGTATGGCAAGAAAGACAGCTAACGCCGGCTGTTCCGCCGGTGTAATCCGCTGCGTGACATTGCTGACATTGTTTCAGATTGTAGCCCGATTCGGCAATGAATTTTGTATGCGAGTTTTGACCGGTAGATTTTTCAAATCCTTGCGGGTGAACCCCCGCCTTCACCGGCGGTGCAACGTTAGTGTTAAAATCGCTGCAACCGGCAATTAAAATTATTAAAGCTAAAACATTCGCAAATATTATTTTACTCTTTTCCATTTTCAAAACCTTGAATTATTTTCTACTTAGCACCATGACAATAGCCGCAGAAACCAACCCCGGCAACTCCGGTAGATGCACTTGCCGTTGTGTGGCAAGTGTAGCAAACCGAGCCGTCGGATTCGTGCCAGTCGCCGTGAACATCGTGCATAAATCCGGCGGGATGCGTCTTGGGATTAGTCCCCTTTATTCCGTCATTGTCAATGTGACATTGAACGCAAGTGGGGTCTCCGCCTTCCACATCGTGACAGGCAACGCATGATTCAATATCCCGCTTAGCCAAAACCGCATGCTCGCCGCCGCCTGTTCCTACTCCTATAGTTGTAAAATTAGCAACTTTGTGAGAGGCAGGCAGAATTCCGGAGGCTGAGAAATCGCCATATTCGGAAGTGTGACAAGCAACGCAGAAAGTTTCCGTATTGTGGCAGGTGCGGCATTCCGTAGCACCGCTCTCGGCGTCGATGCCATGAGTGTAAATGTAGTTCAAACCATGAACCCTTTCAATTTTCTGCTGTTTGATTCCGGCGGTAAAATTATGCGGAGAGTAGGGTGCGTAAAAATTTTTGCGTGTATTGTTTTCGTCGATATGCGTTGTCGCCACATGACAATCTTCGCAAGAGTTGTCAGTGTGACAAACGGAACAGTCTGCGCCGGGAGCTTCGGCGTCGAACTTGTGCGTTGCAAGGAAATCCGCCGTCTTGTGGTTTTGAGGCAATAAATTTGCAGTCGATTCATGACAACTCTCGCAAGCGTTCGAGGCCTTGCTTTCATTGTTGTGGCACTTGTTGCATGTTTTCATTGAAGGTAAAAAGTCCTTAGCTTCGAAAGCATAATCGACCTTCTCAATTCCTTTGTGGCAGTCGATACACTTGGCGTTCTCTTTTTCGATGTGAAATTTATGGTTAAAAAATATTTCCGATTTCTTTTGCACAAGTGGTTCCAAAACGTCTTCGTAATGGCATTGGCTACAATTCTTGTCGTCTTCCACATCGTGGCACTGCGAGCAGTCGTCCATTGTTGGCAGCAGAGTATCCGAAAGCGAGGTGCTCTCCGCAACTTTCGAATGACACGTACCGCAGTCTTCGGTAGCATTCTCAATGTGAAACGAATGCGAGAATTTAATCAGCTTTTTGTTCTTTTCAGGACCTGTTTGGCTCTGCGTTGAGGCGAATGCCGTAAAAAGCAAAAAGCCGCTTACAGTCAGAAAAATTGCAATGTAAAAATTTTTCGATTTCATTTTAATCCGTACCTAAGTTTGTGTTGAACCAATGATTAAACTTTAAAAATATTCTGAAGTCATTATTGTAAATTTTATTGCTCAAATATTGCCCTTGGATGTCGAAAGAAAAAAGTCTCCAGGGACGAATATTAACCCCTGCAATTAAAGAAACAAGTTTGTTTGTTTCCGAATCCATCGACAGCTTGTAACTTGTAAAGGCAAGCCCGAATGAAGGGGTTAACTTACCGCTGCAAAAAGATTTTGCGGTAGAAAGTGAAATTGCGCTCAGCTCACCGGCATATCCAAAACTTCTGCGGTAAATAAAACTGCCGAACGAGGAATAAAATCCTGCAGTTACTCTGCCGGAATTGTCATCTTTATATTTAACGTAACCGTATTTGGCAACGAGTGTAAAGTCCTTTGATATTTTGTAATCCACACCGCCGTCAAATTCGGAAGTGTTAGCATAATCGAACACCGAAAAGATTGAGTTGTAGCGAACCCTCGGCGAGCGGTAGTTGTAGTAAAAGTCAATGCCTAAATTTTTAATCTTTTCCACTCGTGTGTCAAATTCAAATTTTGAAATTTTTTGATAGTTCAAATCATAATCCAGACGGGTATTTGCTCTGAAATTATTACTCAAGTAATACCCCGCTTCTCCGGAAACAAATTCGAATTGATTGGAATTTTTCTTTACCAAATATTGAACAGGGTTAAAGAGGCTGTCTAATCTGTACGCTGTGTACTCAATAGGTTTGAAATTTTTGTTAACGTAAGAAACAGCAAGCAAAAGATTCTCAACGCCGGTAAACTTTAACTTTCCGCCCAGAACGAAATCATTCGACCAGGAATCCGTAATTGCCAGTTTTTGGTATGCGGGAACGTTCCCGCCGTAATATCCGCTAAGAGTAAATCCCCATTTCCTCAGCTTTAAGCTGAGTCCGTCGTACAGTCCCCCGGCAACACCGTTGTAAAGTGACTGACGTCCGAGTCGAACGGTAGCAATACCAAATACTTTCCGCGCTTCTAAGTAAAGGTTGTAAAATCTTAAGCGGGGGTCATTATCGAGCGGAGTCTTAATATCTCCCTCAAAATTAAAGCGTGTTTTAAGTGAATAATTTCCTTTGTTTGCATTCAAATAGAGCGTTTGAAATGTACGAATAAAAACGTTTGACTCGTTAACGTTTTGGAAACGCTTAAAACTGTAAACCGAAGAAGTAAATCTACCGTTAATATTTTGAGCAAAGGTACTAAGGGCAAATACCGTTAAAGCCGCCAATGTGAGCAGACTTATTTTTCTAACCTTTTCCACACCTCTCTCCTTTTACAATCGTAAATTAAATAATAATATCTTTATGTCTTAATTTATTAAAAGAGAATTAAATATTCCCAACTTTCGTTTGAGGCGCTAAAATTTTGTTTTTCTAAATAATTTGAGTATGCCAAGCATTTTTGTTGAATGCGATAGGACGCTGATTGGATAATAGAACACGGATGACACGGATTGCTGCGGGATTTTCGCGGAAGGGAATGGGACGCTGATTAATCAATTAAAAATTTTCTGTTCTCTCTAAGTGCTTCTAAATCTCTAAACCGCCGAAGGTAAACTAAACTCCTAAACTAAGACCGACTGAATTACAATTGACGAATACTTGAACGGATGCAAATTTCTTACGTCTTACTTCTTGCGTCTAGCGATAGGACGCTGATTTTCATGATGGATTATGA
>WFQV01000335.1 GCA_015486905.1 Melioribacteraceae bacterium
ATCATAAAACCGTCAACGGTAGAGTTATTAGCACCAATTAAAACTCTCCCACCTTCTTTTTTTAATTTGTGAATTTTTATCCACGGTTTAGTGTTTGTTTCTTGCGTCTTCCCCGATAATCGGGTCAAGTATTTCCGAATGTTTCTTTCCCAAGTTTTATTGTTAAAACCGCCGAACAAATCGACGTACTCTTTCATTTTTATTGTGCCTTCCTCGTAATTACCCGAAGCAACAAACACCGCATATTCGTTTCCTTTTGAAGCATCTTTAATACTGTTCAATGCCGATTTAATACTGTTAAATAAGGGCTTAACAGTACTTGATTTTACTGCGGGAGAATTTGACACGTAAAGTATTTTTTTATATTTACTTTTATCGACTTTTATTGTGTGCGGCTGAATTACTTCTTTAATAAATTCGTTACCTTTAATTTTTTCGTCCTTTTGGTTACAAGCGTTGATGCTTATTAACAACGCGACAAAGATAATGCCGAACGAGAAATTTCTAATTACTGCATTTAACTTTTCCATTTTTTCCTCACTAATTTTTTAGTTTATCTTTAATTAAATTTTAACGAATACAATTTTGTCCCTCTCATTCTAATAATAAGTCTTACAACTTTGCCTTGCAGAGGAGAGACGTCGTCGCTCCATTTTATTTTTTTCATATCCGTCGTTAATTTTTTCTTCTTTCCGAAGACAAGATTTTTAATCTCATCTTTATTTTTCAACCATTTAACGTCGGCGCTAATAAAATCGCCATTAATGTAAATGCAATCGTCAACCGTGTACCCTTTTATCGGCTTACCGTATTTATCCAAGAAGCCAACTTGGGCATAACCGGTTGCATCTGTGTAAATATTTAACGAAAGCTTTTTGCCCTTGAAAATAAAGGGCTTGGTAACTATGTATCCGGCTTTGTCGTAGGGACTGTCCAACGAGATGAAGCCGTCCAATCTTTGAACCAAACGGTAAACGGCTTGACCTTTTTTATTATTTTTGTAAGAAGAATGATATTCCGTACTGCCGAAAAAGTACTGCCAGATTTCATTTCCACGTCTAATCATTCCGTCGGCAATGTAAGCCTGGTAAATGTTCCTTCCCAAATATTTACCCATTCCCACGTAAGCCGGACGGGGATAACGTTTCCAATTTAGTCCGTCGCGGCTAACCTCAATCTGCGTTTCAATTGCGCCGGAGCCGCGTTTCCACATCGGTGTGCCTAATATTTGCCTCGTTAAAGGTCCATCCTTTTCGTAATGGTAATAAACAATCGGGAAAGCAAAATAAGTATCGGGCGCCCATCTGTATTTTTGTGCTTTTGTAACGTAAATATCGGTGCCTACTTGGTCTTGTTTTATCGGATCAAATTTATGGGGGAATTCCAACCCGAACCCGCCCGGCGTAAGAGGTCCGTTATCAAGATACCAAGGCAACGGCGCACGCAGCCTTCTTATTTTAGCGGAATCAAGATAATCTCTCCAAGTTAAAGGTTTGAATTCAATCGGTGCGTACAAATCTTTTGTTTGAGTAACAACGGAGCTTCTTTGTGTTACTCCGCCCGGCGTAGCAAATATTCCGCTTCTGTGATAGCTTACGTACTCCTGCCTTTGGTCGTCGTAAAAAGAGCAAGACTGCGTACCGGAACGGAAAGGCAAAAGCGCCGGAACAACACGCCGCCAATTGTAACCGTCGGGCGAAGTAAAGACGTAAATTCCCCGCCTGTGGTATCCGCTGATGTATTTCCAACGTGTAGAATCGGGACCGTTAGGGTCAATAAATGGATTTCCCAAACCTCCGACGCTGTAAGGAATTACAATATTTTTTTGTCCTAAAATCGTACCGTGTCCTACATCCGGCGCTTTGAAATGCACTCCGTCTTTCGAGACAAACACCTGCAAATAATCTTTCGGTCCGGAATTGTAAATTCTAATTAATCCGTCCTTGTCCTGAACCACAGTCAAATGTTTTCTAAACTGCTTTGTAATATGGTCAATTACCCTTTCGGCTTTCTTAGGCGGATTCACAACAAACTTAACGTTTTTCTTTTTTTCAATAAATGCATCGTCAATGAACAAATGCTTTCTGCTTCCCAAATAAATCGGTAAATTATTTTTATGTTTTCCGTCAAAAAGTAACGGCGGTCCTTTCACTAAATTGTAATTCGGATGCGGAGGAGCAAAGCTTTTAGGCAAATTGAAATCTTTCGTGTAAACCATCCCCTCGCTAAATCTCAGTTCGTCAAGCGCTCCGGGCAGTTGGTTTTTCCACAAGCCGTTCGTTCCTATTGACATATAAGCCTCACTGCCGTGCGGCAAAGATTTTACTCTAACATTCGCCAATTTGGAAACGAGTTTACCATCGACAAAATGGAGTAATTCCTTTTTGTCCGAATTGTAAACAAAAGCAAAATGATGCCACTGCTTTTTTGACGGATTCAGCGCACTTGCTTTACTTTTAATTTTCAGCGTAGTGTCTGTAGGAAAGTTAAAAAGAAGAAATGAGTCGTTATTTTTATTGAGGGACAGACGGGTTACTTTGTTGTTTTCACCCCTGGGTCCTTCGCCTATTTCAAATACCACACCGTTGTTTTTACTTTGTTTATTTTCAAGGAACCAAAACTCAACCGTCCAATTAAAATCGCCGAGATTTAATTTTGTGTCCGTTACATTCGGGTAACCAACTTCTTTCCTCAGATGATTTTCGCCGTTTGTCATTAGTGCGGCAAAATTTGCATTCATCCAGTTCATCGGTTCAACGGTTCTTCCTTTTGGGATTGGAAGTTTGGCAAGGCCGAATCTCGCTTCGCCTTTAGGGTAAACCATTTGGGGCTTTTTAATAAT
>WFQV01000336.1 GCA_015486905.1 Melioribacteraceae bacterium
ACACTAATGTTACTTTTAGATAAAATGTAACATTGAGGTAATTATGCTTAAGAAAGAGTGTTTTACAAGGGAATGGATTGATAAAGTTAGGGAGGATAATCCTCCGGCGGACCCGACAATAGTGGAAAAAACCATCTACGCTTGTAGTGAAACAAATTTTGTGCAAATGGAATAATTACTCAAAAGCGGAGTGGAACCCCGCCGGAACGGGATGAACTCCGAGGTATTGATCTTCTGAGGAATTTGTAAAAAAAAATAATTAATTTAATTTAACAATTTAAATGGGGTTTGTAATGAAGGTTTTAAAAAGTATCCTCTTTATTTTTTCTCTGATTCTTTTCTTTGCATTCAATTCGTCAATCAACGGACAGAAAAAGATAAGCGAACAAACGCAAGAATGTTTGGATTGCCACAGCGATATTCACCCCGGTATTGTTCATCAATGGAAGGAAAGTTTGCATTCTCAAATAACTCCCGCCGAAGCAATGAAGAAAGACAAATTACATCGCAAAGTTTCCAGTCTGCAAATTCCCGATTCACTAAAAAACAAAGTAGTCGGCTGTTACGAATGTCACGGACTTAACCCTAAAAATCACAAGGATACGTTCGAACACAACGGATATATGATTCACGTCGTGGTTTCTCCTAAGGACTGCGCTGTTTGCCACAAGGAAGAAGCAAAACAATACAGCGGAAACTTAATGGCACACGCGTACGACAATCTGATGGGAAATTCAGTGTATAAACAATTAGTGAAAACCACAAACGGAGTTCCGCAAACTAAAAATCAGAGTTTAAATTTTAAACATCCGACGAAATTAACTAATGCGGAAAGCTGCCTTTACTGCCATGGTACAAAAGTGGAGGTAAAGGGATTCGAAACGAAAGAAACGGATTTTGGCGAAATGGAATTTCCGGTGTTAACAGGTTGGCCGAATCAAGGTGTCGGAAGAGTTAATCCTGACGGGAGTCTCGGCTCTTGTACATCATGTCATTCCCGGCACGACTTCTCAATTAAAATGGCAAGGAATCCCGCTACTTGTTCCGAATGCCACAAGGGTCCCGACGTACCTGCCTACAAGGTTTACTCGGTAAGTAAGCACGGAAATATTTACAACAACAATAAAAGCAAGTGGAACTGGGAAAGTGTTCCTTGGACAGTCGGTAAAGATTTCACGGCTCCCACATGCGCTTCCTGCCACGCAAGTTTAATCGTGGACGAAAGCGGAAACGTAATTGCGGAAAGGACGCACAAATTTAACGACAGATTAGCATGGCGGTTAATAGGAGTTCCTTACTCACAAGCACATCCCAAAATTCCCGAAATAAGTAAAATAAAGAACAAAGCCGGTCTGCAACTTGTTTCCGAACTCAACGGTGAACCGGCCAAAAATTTCTTAATCACACCGGCAGAACAGGACAAAAGAAATAAGAGAATGAAAAAAGTTTGCTCATCGTGCCATAGCTCTTCTTGGGTTGACAATCATTTCAAAAGATTGGAAAATACAATTAAAGAAACCAACAAACTCGTAAAAGCCGCAACTTCCCTAATGATTAAAATTTGGAATGAAAAATTAGCGGATGATTCAAATTTATTCGACGAAGCAATCGAAAGGGAGTGGACTTCGATATGGCTGTTTTACACCAACTCCACAAAGTTTACTTCCGCTATGGGAGGCGGAGGCGATTACGGAGTATTTGCGGAAGGAAGATTTCAAGCAACTCAAACTTTAATGAAAATGTACGATTGGTACAAACAGCACTCAAAAATGAAAAAACTTTCTGCGGAGAAGAAATAAAACAATTACAAAACTGTAATTGGAAAAGTTTATTTGGGAAGGGAACAACATAATGCGGTAAACCGCAATTAAGAATTAAAAATTAAGAATGAAGAATTATGATTCGTACTTAAAGCTTGGAGAATATTAAAAACTTTCGCTAATTTTTTGAAATGGAAATTCAGGAATGTTTTTCTTTAATTTCCCGACAAAAAACACGTGTCCCGCTCTTTTGGGGGGAAGGATTTAGTATAATACTATATTAGAGTAAGATTATTCAAAACGTTCCTTCAAGGCATTTTCGATTGCCTTTTTAAATTTGTCTAATTCTACC
>WFQV01000337.1 GCA_015486905.1 Melioribacteraceae bacterium
GCCCTGTGAAGCTTGTTGTCTTTTTCAACCGTCGGATGAATCCGACGGCAATGCCGGATAGAACCCAAGAAAATGCGGACTTTTTCACTGTCATTTCAACTGAACGAAGCATGGCCAGTCGTTCCTTAGCGTACTCCACAATATTCAACTTTGTTCATCAATGAACATCCATTTATCCATTTGTCCACTCATCCAAAATGCCGTCGGGAGACGGTGTGTTGAAAAATTAGAACTTTTAACTACGCCAAACATTTCGATTGATTTCTTCATTTCGATACCTTCGGCATCGTTTTTGTTTTTCCAAATTTTCTTCTACAAACATTCAATCCCTTTGGTGTCGGTCATTTTTCAAACCTATTCACCCTTTCCCCGCATTCTGCAGGGAGAGGTTCTCAAAACACACAAAGAATCAGCCCTCCCTCCTGCCTGCCCCGCCTACCGGCAGGCAGGAGGGAAAGGGTGGGTTGGGAAAAATAAGGAAAGCTAACAATGCGATAAAATGCTTAAAACAATGTCACATAGATTGACCTTTTCCCCACATTTTGCGGAGCTTTTTGTAATGACTGAACAGTGCTTTTAATACAACCCTGAAAAAATTAGATATTTCTTATTCCCTGCGGAGTTTACCTTGCATTGGCGGAGGATATCTAATTAGCCACGGGTTTCAACCCGTGGGTGCGACTTTCTTGTGGATTCAGAGAAAATCAGAGACAATTTTACTATTTTTAAGTTCAATTTTTGAGGAATTATGGACTTCGTAGAGAAATTAAAAGATATCAAAGCAAAGTTTGAAGATATTAATCGTCAGCTTTCCGACCCCGCAATTATGTCAGATCAGGAAAAGTTAATTAGTCTTAGCAAAAAAAGAAGCGAGCTTGAGGAAATCGTTTCCGTTTACGACCGTTATGAGAAGGTAGAAGACGAAATAGATGAGAATCTGAGAATAATAGACGAGGAAGATGACAGCGAGTTAATTTCATTTGCCAAAGAGGAATTGGAATCGCTTAAAGAAGAAAGGGATGAATTGGAAGAGAAAATAAAACTCCTTCTTATTCCCAGAGACCCCAACGATGATAAAAACGTAATAATGGAAATACGGCAGGGTACCGGGGGCGAAGAAGCGGCTCTCTTTGCTTCCGACTTACTGCGAATGTACACACGTTTTGCCGAACTTAAAGGTTGGAAATTTGAGTTAATTGATTTGAACGAATCTTCCGGTTTGGGCGGAATAAAAGAAGCCACTGTTTCAATAAGCGGCAAAAGTGTTTACGGCGATTTGAAGTTTGAAAGCGGTGTTCACAGAGTCCAACGCGTTCCTCTTACCGAAGCAAGCGGCAGAATTCACACCTCCGCCGCCTCCGTAGCGGTTCTCCCAGAAGTGGAAGACGTTGAGGTGGACATTGACCCGAGTGAGTTAAAGATTGACGTTTACCGCAGCGGCGGCGCAGGCGGGCAAAACGTAAACAAAGTAGAAACAGCCATTAGAATCACTCATCTTCCGACGGGAATAGTAGTTCAATGCCAGGACGAACGTTCTCAATTAAAGAATCGGCACAAGGCAATGAAGGTATTAAAAGCAAGACTTTACGACATTAAAGTTCGGGAACAAACGGATGAAATTGCCGCACAGCGTAAATCTATGGTTAAAAGCGGCGACAGAAGTGAAAAAATCAGGACTTACAATTATCCCCAAAACCGTGTTACTGATCACAGAATAGGGCTGACGCTTTACAACCTTTCCAACATAATGGAGGGGGATTTGTTTGAATTAATTGAGAAATTAAAAATTGCGGACAGAGCGGAAAAGTTGAAGAACGGTTAATTTTTTTCTTTAAAATTTTCAAGAAAACGAATAAGGAAAGAAAGAATAAATCCTATTGTAGAAAGTAATAAATCATAAACGTCAACTTCAAAGATGTTTTGGATACCCATCAAATAAGCAAATAATTTAGTTAAAATTAAAATAGTGAAGAAAGCGGCAAAACCGCCGATGCCGGCTTTAAGCGGTGAGAAAACAAATTTAGAGATTAATTCGTTTAAGGCTTTTTCCTTTTTTGCTACCTGTTTTTTACTTACTGCCTCTAACATTGTATCCTCAAAATTTTTGCTTTCAAAAATAATGGGAAAAGTCCAAAGTAGAAGTGACACAAAGCACAAACAAAAATTCCCAGCCCGTTTAATAGTAAAGTTTTTTAAATGGATTAAAGATTTGTTAAATTGATTTTTAAAAAATCGGAATTTAATAATGAAACTAACATTATTGATTTTTAAACATATAACTTGTCCCGACTTGGCGGGAAGGGAATGATTATTAGATTTGCATACACATAAAAGGCGTTTTTTACTGGAGGTTGAAATATCTATTAGCCAAAAGCTTTAAGAATCTCCGCAGATGAAACTGCCATTACAACTAAGGACAAAAGACTATAGCCTTAGCGCGGCAAGCCGCAATTATGAATGATGAACCTGCCTGCCGGTAGGCAAGTTTTGAATTATGAATTAAAAACTTTACAGCAAAAATTTCTTGACAAAAAAAAATTTGAGCGACAATACTATAGAGCATGAACATGAAATTTTAACTTACTTAGCTGAAAAATTTTCCCAATAATATTTAGGTAAGGAATTTTATCCTTGTTCTGAAAAGTCAATATTTTGAAAAGTTATTTTTTGCCTATTATTAATATTACTACATTTAGAAATAAAAACATGAAAATAAAATCCAAATTATTTTTTACGCTTTTCAATATTCTTTTTATTTCTTCCGTTTTGTTTGCGCAAGTTCACTTTGATGCGGATTTTGAAAGCGGAAACATCAACAAGGTTAAACAAGTAGATTCCACACATTACGAAGTAACTACACGCAAAGATATCGGCGGACGGTGGTTTTATTTTAGAATGATAGGGGTAAAGAACAAGAAGATAGGTGTAACCGTCACCACAAGCGATGTTGACCGTCCGATGTATTCTTACGACAACAAAAATTTTGTCCGCTTTACAAAGGAGGAAGCACCTTACGTTGATTATTTTGAGAAGAAATACGAGTGCGATACTGTTTACATTGCTTATTACACTCCTTACACATTTAGCTATTTACAGTCACGTATTTTGCAATGGAGACAAAGCCCTTACGTTACAAGTGTGGATACAATAGGCTACGGTAAAAAAGGCTTACCGTTGCAGGACATTGTAATTACCGACCCGTTCGTTCCGTCTTCACAAAAACTGCAAGTGTGGATTCATGCACGTACTCATCCGGGTGAAACTCCCGGCTCTTTTCATTTCGACGGAATAGTGCAAACTCTTTTAAGCGATGACCCGGTAATCGAATATTACAGACAGAAAGTTGTGTTTCATTTAATCCCTTTTGTAAATCCCGAGGGAGTTTACTACGGATTTTCGCGTACGAATACAGATTACGTTGACTTGGAGCGTCAATGGGCGAAGGATGACAGCACAGTAGCTCCCGAAGTGCTTGCGTTACGAAATCACTTAAAGGAAGTTAACTCACAAAAATTGATTTCAGTTTTTCAAAATATTCACTCACAAGCTTCCTCACAATGTACTTTCTGGATTCACACTGCAAGCTCCACTTCGGAAAAGTACTACCGGCTTGAACATCAATTTGCAAACCTTGCCACCTCGGACATCCCTTATTTTGTGCAAGATGATTACAGTTACTCTAATTTGAAAAGTTATTTCCCCGAGGGATTCATCTGGAACCATTACGGTGACAAGATTGTTGCTCTTACTTACGAAACCCCTTACGATTATTACTCGGACGGCGAAGAAGTAACAAATGAAAACCTTTACAAAATAGGCAGGCGGGACGTTTACGCAATAGGTGAGTTTTTGAAACTTTCCCACCCTCACAGAATTGTTTTGGACAATGAAGATGCAACGGTAACGGGTAATTGGCAAAGGGACTCAAGCGGAATAGAATTCTTTGGGAATTATTTCCTTGCTTCCGCACCGGGTAGCGGGGAAAATAAAATTACTTATTCCAGCGGTAATATTGAAAAAGGGGAATACGACGTTTACGCTTGGTACCCGACAAATCCAAATTTTGCTTACGATGCAAAGTTCAAAGTTGAAGGCGGAGGTGAAACAAAGCTAATCGAAAAGACCGAAAGAACCGCCGGTGCTCAGTGGAATTTTTTGACTGAGGTAAACTTGCAAAACGGAGGGGAAATAAAAATCACACTTACAAACGATGCAGGTGACACGGTTGCAGCGGATGCTTTTAGAATTATTTACCGAGGCGAGCCTTCGGAAGTTAAAGAGCATTTGGTTGTAAAGAATTTCAAATTATGGCAGAATTATCCCAATCCCTTTAACCCAAGCACGAGAATATCTTTCGATTTAAACAAAGCCGGCAATGTGAAACTAACGGTGTACAATTCATTGGGAGAGCAGGTAACCGTACTTTTGGATTCTTCCTACGGCAAAGGTCATTACGAAGTTGTCTTTGATGCGCGGAAGAAAGGAACGCTTGCAAGCGGAGTTTACTATTACCGTTTGACTTTCAACGGCAGAAGCGTTACGAAACCGATGGTACTGTTAAAGTAAGTAGGGCGCTTTTTTAAGGCGCATTCTTCTCCTGTTCCCAACCGTGTAAGCGAAACCGTCGAGGAAAGAGTACCCTCCCACTTCTCCGTCTTTGTTAATTGCAATGTAACAAATCTGATGGTGTGCTTTTTTCTGGTATTTCTTGCTTCGTTCGACCGCTATCTTGCATGCTTCAGTTGGTGAGTAACCTTCGCGCATTTTCTCAACCACAAGGAAACTTCCTGCCGTTTTAATTGCCAATTCGCCTAAGCCTGTTGAGGCGGCGCCTCCTACTTTGTTGTCAACGTAAAGTCCGGCGCCGATAATAGGAGAGTCGCCCACTCTTCCGTGGACCTTAAAAGCCCAACCGCTTGTGGAGACTGCGCCGCTCAAATTGCCTTGTTTATCAATTGCCAGCATTCCTATTGTGTCGTGGTTTCTGTCTTTGAATTTTTTGAATTTCAGCCATTTCTCCCATCTCTCTTTAGCTTTGTTGGTCAGGAGGTTTTCGGCTTTAAATCCATTTTCAATTGCAAACTCGAACGCTCCTTCACCTACGAGCAAAACATGAGGGGTTTTCTCCATTACCAATCGCGCTACGGAAACAGGGTGTTTAATATTTTGAAGGAAAGCAACAGCGCCTGCGTTACCGTTCCAATCCATTACCGAAGCATCCAGTGTTACTTTCCCCTCCGCATCGGGAAGTCCGCCGTAGCCAACGCTTAAAACGTTCGGGTCCGCTTCGATTATTTTTATTCCCGCTTCAATAGCATCCAAACTTGATTTACCTTCGTTAATTAAAGCCATTGCTGTTTTTCCGGGTACGGGTCCGTAATCCCAAGTGTAAATTACCTTTGGTTCCGAAACACCTTTCAGCTTTTGGGGATAATTTAAATTCCAAACTCCGTTGAATAAAAGGGAAGTTGTTGCAAGCCCTCCGACCTTAACAAATTGACGGCGCGAATATTTCATTTGGTTTTCCTTGTTGTTAATAATTTGTTCAAAAAGTGTTATTTAAAATACGTGTTAAAATTGAATAATGCTTGAAAAACTAATTAAACCGGCAAAAGTCAAAAATGATATTTGATTTTTAGTTTTGGAGGTTAACTTTAAATCTGTAGGATGCTGATTGGGCAATAGAACACGGATGACACGGATTGTTGCGGGATTTTCACGGAGGGAATGGGACGCTGATTTTCATGATGAGTTATGATTTCCGCGGATTGGACAATTAAAAATTAGAAAGTCAAAATTAAAAAGTAAAAATTTGCTGTTATCTGATATCCAATCATCCAATCATCCATTTGTCCCATTGAACCTCTAAACTTCTAAACCGCCGAAGGCGAACTAAACTCCTAAACTAAGACTGAATGAATTACGATTGACGAGCTTCGAACGACGAATTACAATCGCTGTTCCCTATTATCTGCTCTCTTTTTTGCACCATTCAACATTGTTCACTTGCTTGCTTCGATTCACGAAACTTTTTCTGTTGATTTAGGTGTAAATTTCTTTATTACTTTAAAAGAACTAACTTTTTAGTTTTTGAAAAATTACCACTACGTAATGTGTAAAAATAAATTCCGCTTGTTAACTTTGGACCATTAAACTCGACTTTATAATTTCCTCTTTGTTGTTCTTTGTTAACCAATGTTGCAACTTCTTTCCCAAGCATATCATATATTTTTAATTGAACAAAACAACTCTTTGTTAGCGAATAACTTATAGTTGTAGTTGGATTAAATGGATTTGGATAGTTTTGTTTTAGAACAAAGTAATTTAGTAAACTATTCAAATTATTTTTAACAGAGGTTATTAATTCCGATAAGGGCCGCCGCCTAAGGACATTACCATATACCCCGGCAAAGATATAGCTGTCGTTTACTGCAAGAGTCTGGACAGAAGTATTTATCAACCCGTTGTTAACTGCAGTCCAGTTTGTGCCTTTATCTGTAGTAAGAAACACGCCGCCATCGCCATCTACGCCGGCAAATAGATTGTTACCGCTTACCGCAAAAGAAGATACCCAAGTTTTTTCCAAATTGTTATTAACATTAGTCCAATGGGCTCCGTTATCTGTAGTACGAAAAACACCACCGTAAGGTGTTCCCGCAAAGACATCACCACCGCATACTGCAAGAGCCTTTACATCCATATCTTTCAAACCGTAAATAATGACAGTCCAATGGGCTCCGTTATCTGTAGTCAAAAAAGCACCACGTTCTGTTCCGGCAAAGATATAACCATCTTTTACTGCAAAAGACGTTACAAAAGTATTATATGGAATTCCGTTATTAACAGCGGTCCAATTTGCTCC
>WFQV01000338.1 GCA_015486905.1 Melioribacteraceae bacterium
ATTCTGGGCTTTCGCTGTTTAATTATTAAAAAAATTAAAGGTTATTAAAATGTTTGCCGAAATTGAAAAAAACAACCACGAACAAGTAATTTACTGCTCGGATAAAGGAGCCGGATTAAAAGCTATTATCGCTATTCACGATACCACTTTAGGACCCGCAATAGGCGGTACACGGATGTGGAACTACACCACGGAAGAAGAAGCATTTAAGGATGCACTAAGACTTTCGAAACAGATGACTTACAAATCAGCCGTAACAGGTCTGAACTTGGGCGGCGGGAAAGCAATAATAATGGGCGACCCCAAGAAAGATAAGAACGAACTTCTGTTCAGAACCTTCGGTAAATTCGTGAACGGTCTTGGCGGGCGCTACATTACCGCAGAAGATGTAGGCACCGATGTAAAAGATATGGAATACGTACGAATGGAAACGAAATACGTAACAGGCATTTCCAAAGCATTAGGCGGCTCGGGAAATCCTTCTACCGTTACGGCTTTCGGTGTTTTCGTAGGAATGAAAGCAAGCGCCCACAAAAAATGGGGCAGCGATTCGCTTAAAGGAAAAAAGATTGCAATCCAAGGCGTTGGCTCCGTGGGGCGCTACCTATCCGAATACCTTTATGCCGAGGGTGCGGAACTTTACATTGCGGATATTGACGAGGAAAGGATACATTCGGCATTGCACACGGTTAAAGCACGTGTGGTTTCGCCCGAGGAAATTTACGATGTAGATTGCGATATCTTCTCGCCCAACGCTCTCGGCTCCGTAATTAACGACGAAACAATTCAACGGTTTAAATGTGAAATTATCGCCGGCGGAGCAAACAGTCAGTTGGAGGAGGACGAAAAACACGGGCAACTTCTTAAGGAAAAAGGCATCCTCTTTGCACCGGATTACGTAATAAACGCAGGTGGTTTAATTAACGTTGCCAACGAATTGGAAGGCTACCGTCAGGACAGAGCAATGAAACAAGCGGAAGCAATTTACGGCATTCTTCAAAACATTTATTCGATTTCCGATGAACAAAATATTCCTACTATCGCCGCCGCAAATCACATTGCGGAAGAAAGGCTGGACAAAATAGGGAAGATGAAACATATTTATTCGACTAATAACAAATAATTGTTGTAAATTTGCTTTTTGAAAGTATTTAAGAATTTAGATGTCCAAGAAAAAATTTAACAGACGTGTTATTCGCGAAAGATGTTTGCAAGCTCTTTACGCTTTTGAAATGAACCCGGAAGGATTGGACGAGTTGGTTGAGGGAATGTTAACGGACATTCAAAATCTTACGGATAAAAAGTTCGGTGAGGATTTGATTTACAAAGTTACAGCCGACCGCTCAGAATTAGATAATTTGATTAAAGAAAAAGTAGCAAATTGGGAAATGGACAGAATAGCGCTCATTGACCGTCTGCTTTTGAGAATGGCGATTGCAGAGTTTCTCTATTTCCCCGACATACCGCCGAAAGTTTCCATTAACGAAGCAATTGAAATAGCCAAAGAATACAGTACTGCTAAGTCCGGTAAATTTGTAAACGGTATTCTGGACTCAATTTTTTCGGAATTAAAGAAATCCGGTAAACTTAAAAAAACTGGAAGGGGCCTTATTGAAGAATCCTTACCGAAAAAATCCCCTGAAAAATAGATCCAAAATTTTCATTTGGACGCTTTTTGATTTTGCCAATACTTCCTATTCGATTATTGTTGTTACTTTCGTATTTGCCGTTTATTTCAAAGAAGTAATTGCAGGCTCAAAACCCATAGGTGATTTGTACTGGAGCGTTGGCATCAGCACATCAATGATTATTACCGCTTTCATCTCCCCTATCTTAGGCGCTATTGCAGATTACTCCGCAGGCAAAAAAAGATTCCTCCTTTTCTTTACTCTGCTTTGCATCCTTTCAACTTCTTTGCTTTATTTCACCGGCAGCGGAATGATTCTGACTGCATTGATTTTATTCATTCTTGCAAACATCGGTTTTGAGGCAGGGCTTGTTTTTTACGATGCCTTCCTTCCGGAAATTACAGTTCCTAAAAATTACGGCCGCGTAAGCGGCTACGGCTTTGCAATGGGGTACTTGGGCTCACTTGCTTCACTCGCTTTGGCTTTCCCATTCATTCAAAGAAATTTAGTTAAAGAAACCTTCCCCGTTTCCGCATTGTTC
>WFQV01000339.1 GCA_015486905.1 Melioribacteraceae bacterium
GTAATAAGTTGTGGGATAAAACTCCAATTTAACAACCGATTTCCCCGCAGGCACCTTTACTCCCCTCATTACGTGATTGACTCGCGAAATATTTGTTTCTTTTCCGTTAACAGTTGCATGCCAGCCCAAGGGATAATACATTTCCGAAATAACAAGAAACTGAGTTGAGTCGGTTTTTACCTCAAAAGAAATTTTGTTCGGTTCGTAGTTCAATAATTTTACCGTGCCTTTGCCGCTGAATTTTTCGCTTCCCAATTTTTTGTCAACCGTAACGGCAATACTGTCGGGCTTAAATTCCGGCTTGTTCATGTAAAGGACAACATCCTCGGGTGTTTTGAGCTTTTTTAACTCTTTAATTAAATAACCCTTTGGCAGTGCATTGGGGTTAAGGTAAAGAATGTCTTTACGGTATTTGTCCTCGGCAATTTTTTTAAGCTGGGGACTTCTAAGAAGTCCGGAAGAAATAACGTACTTCCCGCTCAACATACTCACAACTTTCCAATTTATTCTGTCGGGTGAATTTCCGCTGTAAAGGTTGTGCTCGAAAATGTCTTGAATCAACTGCAATTTAATAGCACTGTAGCCGCTAATCAGAGGATAGTAGTAAGCGTAATGGTTACTGGTAAAATCCCTGCCCAGCACAATTGCACGCATGTTCTTAGGAGATTTAGTAAGAATGTCGGTTATCGGTGAAGTTCCGAACTCCGAGCTTGCGATACGTTCGGGATTTTTAACATTGATTTGTTTGTAAGCGTGGTTTGTAATCCCGAAAATCTCAAATGACGCTAAAATAAAAACAATGCCCACAAAATATTCCTTTTTAAGTTCACCGTACAAAAACCAAACCAGTGTCCCGGTTGCAAGCATAACGTAAATAAATTCCTTTTTTGTGTCGGCAATTAAAAATTCCTGACGGATGTTTTTAAGAGCATTTAATGTATTTGAATTGTAACGGTGAAGTTCGGCTGCAGTAGCGTAAGCGTAAGAATCATTGAAAAGGAAAACTGCAATAATAATTACAATACCTGCAGTAAAGATTCCTGTAATCCACTTGTAATCTTCCTTTCGAGCGTCAAAGAGAACCGCTTTAATGCCGTAACCCGCTAAGAATAATGTTGTAATGAAAGTTACATTTAAAATCATCGAGGGAGCGCGGAACTTTGCAAAGTAAGGTAAATAATAAAAGAAAAGCGAATACAACTCGGGGAAATGCCGCCCGAATGAAAGGAGGACGGAGAAAACGACAAAAACGGCAAGCCCTATTACGTATTTATCGCGCCGATAAAAAACAACACCGATAACGGCAAAGAGAAACAAAATCATGCTGAGTGATGCGTAATTACCGTTGAAAGGCTTTTCACCCCAGTATCCCGGGATTTGCCTCCCTCGCAGTGAGGGGTAGAGTGTGCCTTCGTAAACTTCACCCGAAAGCCCGCCGCGGAATCGAGGAATGAAAAAGCTCAACAGTTCATCCGGTGAATATGACCATTGAGTTGCATAATCAAAACTAACGCCACCGGCTTTGTGTGCCGTTTGAGCTTCCTTGCCAAGTTTAACCGGATTACCCCCACGCGTGGAATATTTCGCATATTCGTTCGTAGTAAAAAGCGGTTGCGCGGCGGTCATAAAAACCAAAATAAGCGCGAGCGCAAATTTTAAAAACAGATTCCCAAAATCTTTGTACTTCTTGTCAACCAACAATTTAATTGTCGGGTAAATGTAAAGAAAGAAGAGAACCAAAATCCCGTAGAAAACTATTTGGAAGTGGTGTGTACGGCTAATCCACGCAAACGCAAGAGCAAAGAGTCCTACGGCAAGCCACGATTTCTTTTCAAAGAAGTAATCGAAACTGAGGAACAACCACGGTAGTGACATTATTGCTCGTAACTTGGAGTTGTGCCCCTCGCCGATTAATGCCATCCAATCCGGCAAAAGTAAAAATCCGATGGCTACAATTACCGCAATGTACCACGGGATTTTTTTGTATTTAAGAAGAAAATAAACCCCGAGCGCGCCGATTAACATCTGCCAAAATACCCAATAAAAAATTCGTCCCAAATAACTTAGGAAAGTAATAACGTCAACAATTCTCGGCGTTATTCTTTCGTAAACGGGTTCGCCGCAAAAGATGTTCGGATTCCACAGGACTTGCTCGCCGTGCTGTTTTTGCCACTCCGTCCAAAGGTGCGTCTGCCCCTTCGAAGCCAAAAAGTCCGTTCCTACCGGCTGTACATGGTTCAATTGCCACGGTAAAAAGAAATAGAGCAGCGGAATTAAAATTATTATTACTGCAATTAAATTTTTCTTGCTTTCGCTAAGTGATTCAAGGATATTCTTCTCTTCTTTAACTGCAATTTTTTTTGCTTTGTTTTTCTTCTTTTTACTCATTTTACTTTCATCCGATTAATAAAAATGTTTTCTTTGTAAATTTTCCACCGACAATTTAACAAAAATCGTTTCAAATTTCTTGGCGAATATCAGGGAGATATTCAATATTTGCTGATAGCGGAAATAAAAACATTAGCATCTAAAACAATTTTCAATTCATACGATCGAACGTCTAGCGTCTTGCCTCTTGCGTCTAGAGAGAAAACATTTCTTATTTTAAATTTAGCTGCCGATTTTAAACTTGTACCCAATAGATTTCCATAGTTTGTAAATTTACCGCAAAGCATTTATTTTACTTTGTTGTTTTAATAAACCCAACTAAAAAAATAAAAAAGCGAGTTAAAAATGTTTGAGAACTGCAAAATA
>WFQV01000340.1 GCA_015486905.1 Melioribacteraceae bacterium
AAGCGATGACAATTAAAACGCTTGACGAGATGGAAAAGAAAATTCCTCGTAAGTTAATACCGATGGATTACCGTCTGCTTAACGATGTGGGCAACATTTATTACATGGCAGGAGCAATGGATACTTACAAAAAAATTGCACGGAAGATAGAAAAAATTGCTCTGAAAAAGTTGGACGAAGACCCCGAAAATATTTACGGGGATTACAATCCGTACTTTTTACTTAAAGGAGTTTATGACAACCTGCACGAATACGGTAAATTCGTAAAAGTATTGCAGAGGCTGCAAGCCGTAAGACCGCAGGATAAATCCGTACAAACATTAATCAATCAATACCGTGCTAAGGCAATGCTGCAACAGCAGAAGGTAAAGTCCGACACGGCTAATAAAATTAAGGCTATTAAGCATTAAAGAAAATCTGCAAACTTGAAGGCTGCCGGCTGCATCAAATGCAACGACAGCCTTTGTCCAATCTGCGAAAATCATAATCCATCATGAAAAATCTGCGTCCTATCAATCGTCATTCATTCGGTCTTCGTTTAGAGGTTTAGTTTGCCTTCGGCGGTTTAGAAGTTTAGAAGCGCTTAGAGAGAACAGAAAATTTTTAATTTTTAATTGAATAAATCCGTGTCATCCGTGTTCTATTGTCCTATCTGCGGAAATCATAATTCATCATGAAAAATCAGCGTCCCATCACTTGTCAATTGCTAGACGCGAGAAGCAAGACGTAAGAAGTTTTAGGTTATTCGAGTACTAGCCAATCGTAATTTGTTCGTTCTTCGTTTAAAGATTTATCGGTTTAAAATCATGAAGAAATAATGAGTTATTAATCAATAACAATGTTTAATAAAATGTTCAAAACACTGCTTTCCAAAACAATTTCTGTAAATTTTCTTGTGTTTAATTTCTGTAATATTTGACTGAAAATTGTTATGTTCAAAGAGGCCCCTTTTATAATTCTTTTTGACATAACAAGTTTAGGCTCAGTATCTTTTTTTGCTGAGCCGGAGCATTTTTTATTTCATCGTTTTGGACAGATGTGGATTAAAATGTAACATGCCGGTTTTTGGAGTCAAAAAAGATTTATTTATATTGCAGTGAGAAATAATAGGGTTTTCATTTATGAAATTATCCTCTAAAATAATTATATTTTTTGTTTTCGCTGCCGGTTCGGTTTATCCGGATACAATTTCGGATTCTGTTAAAGATTTACAAAAGGAAATAGATAGTTTAAACGATAAAGCGGATAATTTTTTGCTTACCAATATTGACTCTCTTTACTTTTACGCCACAAAAGCATTCCAAAAAGCTAAAAAAATTAATTACAGTAGGGGAATACTTAATGCGGCTTACTATTTACAATGCAGGTTTTCGGAAACGGAGAAAATCGATTCGACCAAAAAATATTTTAATATTGAGAAAGAAATTTGCAAATCGAAAAAATTTGAAAAGGACTTAACGGATGCCTACAACATCATGGCAATTGCTTATCAGGAAAAAAGTGATTTTAAAAATGCTTTAATATATTACAATAAGTCTTATCAGGTAGCAAAACAATACGGGGATACCACGGCTCTCCTTGATTATTATATTAATGTTGCCACTCTTCATTCTGATACACATAACTATCAAAAGGAAATTCAGAATTTGCTGAAAGGGCTTGGGTTTGCCAAAAAATCGGGAGACAGCCTTTCCATTGCATATATGTACAACAACATCGGTGAAGATTATCAGGAAATAGGAAATTTCAAAAAAGCCCAAAAATATTTTTTAAAAGCCAAAAAATATATGAACGAAAAAGAAGATGTTTACATCAGTTCTTACATCTTAGTAAATTCTGCTGAAAATTATTTCGAGCTCGGAAAAAACGATTCGGCTTTGAGCGGAATAAATAAAGCGATTTTGTTAGTGGGAAATAGGTTGGATATTAATTTTTCTTTCGGCGCATTACTTGTTAAAGCGGAAATATTGGGCGCAATGGGAGAATACAAAGCCGAAGAAAAAATATTAAATAAACTTTCGGCAATGGTATCCGATGAAATAGATAAGGATTACATTGCCGAGTTGGATTATTTTTATTCCAAGATATATTACATAAGAAAAAATTTTGTTGAAGCAAGAAAGTGGTTACGAAAAGCTCTTTCTTTTCCACTCAACGACGACACTTTACCCTGGCTAGTAAAAGCTGCCAAGCTTTTTGAAAAAACTTACAAGGAAACAGGCGATTACAAAACTGCTTTGGCATATTTCAAAAAGTACAAATTTCTTAGCGATTCGTTAAATAATATTAAAGCCCAAAAAATTAAAATAGATTTTGAAAATATGCAAAAATTGCATTTTGCGGAAGAAGAACTTAACGCGGCTGAAAAGGATAAAAAAATTATTCAACTTGAATTGAAACGCAAACGTACCACTCAATTATTTTTTTGGGTTATCTTATGGGGACTAATAATTTTCTACATCATAATTTTCAGGTATTACAAAAAAGTTAAAAAGCAGAACCGCGAACTTGATAAATTAAACAGAACAAAAGAACAAATGTTGAAAATTTTTCCGCATGATTTGAGAAATTCTCTCGCAGCAACAATGAGTTATTCGAATATTATAGTGGAAGAATTCGACGAACTTGACAGGGATGAGTTACTATCATTTGTAAAAAAAGTTTACAGCACTGCAAATATATCTCTTTCTTTAATGACAAATCTTCTAAACTGGGTTCTGGTTTCAACGGGCGAGCTGAAAATTAATCCCGTAAAAATGGAATTGTGTGAATTTATCAATGATTTGAATTTGAAAATACAAGCGTTTCTTTCAAATAAAAATATTGTTAGTAAAGTTGAATGCGAGAAAGGACTTTCCGTTTTAGCAGATGAAAATTCACTCTCCTTGATTTTACGAAATTTGATTTTTAATGCAGTTAAGTTTAGTCCTGAAAATAGCGATATTAAAGTTACTGCAAATGCCGAAGGAAATGTTGCAAAAATTTCCGTCAGTGATTCAGGTGTTGGGATGTCTCCCGAATTAGTTGAAAAAATTCTTAACACCAATTCCAACGAGAGCAGTTCCGGTACCGCCGGGGAAAGCGGAACGGGGTTGGGGTTGAATTTAGTTAAAAGTTTTATCTCAAAGAATAATGGTAAGTTGTTCATTACCAGCAAAGAAGGTAAGGGTTCAACGTTTACTTTTACACTCCCTTTAGCGCAGTAAATATTATTGTTTCATGTGTTTATTTTTTTAGCCACTAATTACGCGAATTTAGTCTTAAGTCTCAAGCTCGAAGCTTCGAGTTAAAAAATTAACAGGGGAATAATTAGAAACGAGTCCCAATCTTAACCTCAATCTCTAATCAAAAAATAACAGAACAATCATGCAACTATAGTATCCTCAATCAAATCTTCGTTTTTTTTGTCAAAATATTTTAAACTTTTGTAATAATTGAAATTGAGAAATTGGTTGCCGGCTTTGCCGCGCTAAGGATGATTG
>WFQV01000341.1 GCA_015486905.1 Melioribacteraceae bacterium
GATATATGTTTTCCTCAAACACTTGAGTTAATCTTATCCAATACTTCTCTAATCGCTTTAATATGTTTCGGATTTGTTCCACAGCAACCGCCTATAATATTCGCTCCGGCATCAACTAAAGCAGGCGTAAGTGCTGCCATTCTTTCAGGAGAATCTGGATAAACAATTTTCCCATTTTCCATTATCGGTAACCCTGCGTTAGCATGCACCAATACTGGCATTTGTTCGTCAACCGTACGGATTTCTTTAACAATATCAATCATTCCTTCAAAGCCGTTACCACAATTTGTACCAAAGACATCGACCTCTGCTTCTAGCAATTTTTCAGCCATTTGCGCAGGAGATATCCCCATCATTGTGTAAAACTTATCTCCCTTCTTATCAAATGTGAAAGTTATTGCCGCTTCTAAATCGGAATTTCCACGCACAGCTTTAAGAGCAATAAGCGCTTCCTCCAAATCGAAAAATGTTTCGATACAGAAAGCATCCACTCCTCCGTCCCGTAGACCTTCCACTTGGAGTTTGAATGCCTCATAAAGCTCAGCTTCGGTAATTTCTCCAGCCATTAATAGTTTTCCCGTTGGTCCAATTGAGCCAAGTACAATAATATTCTCAACCGCTGCTTCTCGGGAAATTTCTGCTGCCATTTTATTTAATTCATAAGTTTTATTCCCCAATCCGTATTGCTCAAGTTTTACTTTATTCCCTCCGAAGCTGTTTGTCTCCACCATTTCCGAACCTGCAGCAATGTATTCTTTGGGAATTTCAAGCACAACATTGCGATGTGTCTTGTTCCACAATTCCGGGCATTCGCCCATTGTCAATCCTTTTTCACCCAAAAATGTTCCCCAGCTTCCATCAGAAAGAACTATTTTCCCCTCTTCTAATTTGTTTTTTATTTTTCCCATTTTTTTAATCCTTTAGATTTAATTTAGAACTTATTAACCTTATGCAAGTCCAAACAACCTCGGTAAAAACATTGTAATTTCAGGTAAAAACGTGATAATCAAAAGAACTATAATCATTGCGCCAAAAAGCGGAAGTAAAGGTTTCAACACTTTTTCAATTGAAACGTTAGCTACGCTACACCCTACGAACAACACACTACCAACAGGTGGTGTACACAGCCCAATGCTTAGATTTAGGACAATCATTATTCCGAAATGAATAGGATTCATTCCAAGCGCCGTAACGACAGGAAGAAAAATCGGTGTAAAAATCAGTACTGCGGGAGTCATATCCATAAAAGTCCCGACAGCAAGTAAAATCAAGTTGATTACCAGAAGAATTACAAGAGGATTACTCGAAACACCAAGTAAAAAATGTGTAATGGTTTGCGGAATATTTTGGTAAGCCATTACCCAAGACATTGCAATAGAAGTACCGATTAATAACATTACCACTGCCGTAGTAGCGGCGCTGTTAATCAAAATTTTTTTCAAGTCCCTTATCTTAATTTCCTTGTAAACAATTACCGAAAGAATAAACGCATAAAGCACAGCAATAGCCGAAGCTTCTGTCGCTGTAAAGTACCCTGCAACAATTCCTCCAATAACAATTATCACCAAAAGTAAACTCGGAAGTGCTTCCAAAAATTTAACTGTTGCATTCTTAAGAGAAATTTTCTCACCAACAGGATACCCTTTTTTGTAAGCGTAAATTCCTGCAACAATCATTAAAGCTATCCCTAATAACGTGCCAGGTAAATATCCCGAAATAAAAAGAGCTGCAATTGAAACGCCTCCGCTTGCCAGCGAATATACAATTAAAATATTGCTCGGTGGAATAATCATCCCCGTTGTTGCTGAAGTAATATTAACTGCCGCTCCGTAATATTTGTCATAGCCTTCATTCTCCATTTGTGGACCCATAAAGCCTCCTATTGCTGAGGCTGCGGCTACAGCGGATCCAGAAATAGCACCGAAAAACATAGATGCTATTATGTTTACAAATGCAAGACCACCCGGAAGCCTACCAACAATTGCCTTTGCAAAATCAATCAGACGTTGTGCTATTCCGCCACTATTCATTAAATTTCCCGCAAAAATAAAGAAAGGGATAGCCAACAGCGCAAAACTATCAAGCCCCGTCGCCATTCTTTGTGCTACGGTAGTTATGGCGGGTAATGACGGGATACTAAAAAGCATGGTCACAATTGTTGAGATTCCAATACTAAAAGAAATCGGTACTCCGGCAAATAGCAGGAAAAGGAAACTAAGAGTTAAAACTAATACTTCGGTTAATTCCATTGCAACAATCCTAATTCTTTAAGAATTCGTAAACATTGTAAAAAGAATAAAACATTATTAGCACTCCGCTTACTGGTACAATTAAATATACATAACCAAGTTGAATTCCAAGCGCAGAAGTTGTTTGACGTAGATGAAGAGTAATGCTAACAAGATTTGTGCCTCCAATCACCATTACAAAAAGAGCGAAAAGAAAGACAAGAGTATAAATAAAAGTTCTCAAATATTTCTGACCTTTATTCCCAAGTTTATTTACAAAATAGTCTATTGCCAAATGCATCTTTTTACCCGTCACATAAGCTGCACCTAAAAGCCCAAGCCAAATAAGCAAATAGCGAGCAAGCTCTTCGGTAAAAGAGCTGGGATTGTTCAAAACGAATCTCGAAAAAACTTGCCACAAAACGTTTAATGTCATTAAGGACATTAAAAATGCCAAAGCAATTTCTACAACATAATCAATTTTCATTTTTACGCTTTTCATTTCAAACTCTTGATTTGTTGCAACAACTTGTAAACTTTGGGTTCTTTGATTTTGTATTCTTCATAAAGAGGCTGAACTTTTTTAACAAAAGGCTTTTTATCCGGGCGGAAAATTTTCACACCTGCCTTTCCTACTTTTTTTAATGCATTTTCAGTAGCTTTTCCCCAAAGTTTTCGTTGATAAATTACAGATTCGTTAACAGCCTTTTGAAGCCATTTTTGCTCTTGTTTAGTAAGCCTATTCCAAACTTTTGTACTGATTATTAGAACGTCAGGAATTGACGTGTGCTCATCCAAGGAATAATATTTACACACTTCGTAATGTCTAGAAAGATAAAAAACAGGGGGATTGTTTTCAGCACCATCCACAACGCCCTGTTGGAGTGCAGTGTATAGCTCTCCCCAAGCAATTGGTGTCGCAGAACCGCCGAGTACATTTACCAATTTAACAGCCGTTGGGCTTTGCATTGTTCTAATTTTCATTCCTTCCAAATCTGCCGGTGTAAGAATTGGTTTTTCCTTTGTGTAAAAGCTCCGGCTTCCTGCATCATAGTAACACAAACCTTTAATTAATTTGTCCTCCGTACTGTTTAATATTTTTTTTCCAATGGGCCCGTCCAGCGTTTCAAAATAATGCTTCTTATCTCGAAATACATAAGGCAGACTAAATACTGCATATTCAGGGGCGAAACGTTCCATTACGCTCGCTGAAATTTTAGTCATTCCCAAGCTGCCTATTTGGAGTAACTCAACGCATTCTCTTTCGGTTCCTAATTGTTGATCAGGGTAAATTTTAATTTGCAATTCGCCGTGCGAATATTCTTTTACTTTCTTTGCCATGAAAACCATTGCTTTGTGAACGGGATGACTTGAATTCAAACTGTGACCAAGTCGAATAATTTTGTAATTCTTTTTAATCCCACACCCGCTCACTAAAAAGACAAAGAATATAAGTGGCAAAATTCCAAAAAGTAACTTTGATTTTTTCATACGCATTTTATCTTTCAACTCTTCCCGAACCATCTCCTTCCGCCAATTTATTTACTTCCTCGACACTAACCAAGTTAAAATCACCTGGGATAGAATGCTTTAAGCACGAAGCTGCAACTGCAAACTCAAGAGCTTTTTTATTGTTGTTGTAATTAAGCAACCCATAAATCAAGCCGGCAGCAAAAGAATCTCCACCACCCACACGGTCTATAATCTGAATATCATATTTGTGGGAAAAGCAAGGTTGTTTACAATCTTTTCCATCCATAAGTAATGCACCCCAACCATTTCGGGAAGCCGAATAACTTTCCCGAAGCGTAATAGCTACCACTTCGAAACCGAACTTGTTCTTTAATTCCTCAGCAAGCTGGGAATAACCCTCCGTACTTAGTTCAGCTTTTTTTACAAAAGTACCTTTTGGAATAAGTCCTAATGATTTTTCGGGGTCTTCTTCGTTAGCGATGCAAACATCTACGTATTCCATTAAAGGAATCATTACTTGCTGGGCTTCATCCGGCATCCACATTTTTTTACGATAATTTAAATCACAACTAATTTTTACATTTTTACTTTTAGCAACAATGCATGCCGTTTCCAAAGCTTTGCGCGTGCTTTCGCTAAGAGCAGGAGTAATGCCCGTCCAATGAAACCACTCTACATCCTCAAAAATTTTTTCCCAATCAAATTCGTAACTTTCTACTTCGCTTATTGCCGAATGTGCTCGGTCATAAATCACTTTAGAAGGACGCTGGCTAGCCCCGTTTTCCAAAAAGTAAATCCCAATCCTTTCCCCGCCGCGTAAAATATGAGAGACATCTACGCCATATTTTCGCAGACTATTAACCGCCCCCTGCCCAATATCATTTTTAGGTAATTTACTGACAAAGAGGCTATGCAACCCAAAATTAGCAAGAGAAACCGCTACATTCGCTTCTCCTCCACCGTAAATAGCTTCATAATAATTAGTTTGTAAAAATCGTTTGCTGCCCGGTGGAGAAAGTCTTAACATTATTTCACCAAACGTTACTAC
>WFQV01000342.1 GCA_015486905.1 Melioribacteraceae bacterium
GACGATGTCTATATGCCCCTTACTCCGATGTTCCACGTACATGCCTGGGGAATGCCTTACACAGCTACGTTAATGGGAATTAAGCAAGTCTATCCCGGCCGCTACGATGATATGATTGTAAAATTGGTTTTGCAACACAAAGTAACATTTTCACATTGCGTACCGACTATTTTGAAGATGATATTGGATAATCCGGCGACGGCAAATTTGGATTTCTCTTCCTGGAAAGTAGTTATTGGTGGTGCGGCTTTAACCAAATCTCTTGCTCGTAAGGCGATGGAGAGAAATATTACAATAATGAGCGGCTATGGCCTTTCGGAGACCGCACCGGTCTTAACGTTGGCTACGATTAAGCCCGGCAAAGAGGAAATGAATCTTGAGGAAAGACTGGATTTGCTTACCCGTACCGGTTTCCCGATTCCTCTTGTACAGGCTAAAGTTGTTGACGAAAACATGAATGAAAAACCTCGCGGTAGAAATAACATTGGTGAAATTGTAGTGCGTACGCCCTGGTTAACAAGCGGTTATTTTAAAGTAGAAGAAAGGTCAAAAGAGCTTTGGAAGGACGGCTGGCTGCACACCGGCGATATTGCTTACCGTGACGAAGAAGGTTATTTTAAAATTACCGACAGACTTAAAGATGTAATTAAAACCGGTGGAGAATGGATCTCTTCACTCGACCTTGAAAATATGATTGAGCAGAGTAAATATGTTTCAGTTGCAGCGGTAATTGGCGTACCCGACGAGAAATGGGGCGAACGTCCGGTTGCGTTTATTGTGTTGTCTAAAGATGCCCCGAATGAAACGGAAGCGAAAGATTACGTTAAAAAGGTTTTAATGAATTTTGTCGAAACAGGTAGAATTGAGAAATGGGCTGTACCGAATCAATTTATTACTCTCGACGAAATACCTAAAACAAGCGTAGGCAAACTAGACAAAAAACTTCTGAGAAAAATTTATGCGGAAAAATATGCTTAGTTGAGCTTAAGCGGAGAATTTCGGTAATTATTTTGCAAGTCCACTCTGAGTTTACGCTGAATTTGTGAACTTTTCCGAGTGGACTCGATTTAATTAAAAAAAAGAAGAAAAAAAATTAAAAAAAATTGAAAAAAGACTTGACAAAGAAATAAAAATGTACGATTTTAGAGTAGTTCTTTTTAGAATGTTTCAAAGTTTAGCAACCCTCCATTAACAACTATCCTGGCTGTCATGGTCCGCCCTCTACCATGGCAGCCCGCCCTCTATTTTAATTCAACTTTTTTAATTAAATTTCTTTCCGTCTTTCATTTAGTATTGGAAGTTTTTTTATGCGTAGAATTTTTACGAGCGGTCTGTTTTTAATTATTCTCTTTTTGTGTTACCGTTCTACTTTTGCACAAAAGGATTCCACACTTCGGAAAGTCAATTATTCACGTTTGGGTTTTGTGGGCGGCGTTACCGCCGCCGCTTTTGTTTACGGTTACGGCATCCAAAACACAATGTGGTGGAAAGGCACAAAAAGCCATTTTCACACTAACTGGCAGCAGGACTGGACTTACGCAATGGGTTCGGATAAATTCGGGCATTTCTATTTTGCTCATCTCGTAGCCAATGTTTATTCTCAGCTCTTCGAATGGTGCGGAATCAATCACAAAAAGAGTTTACTCTACGGAGCTTCCTTCGCTTTTGCCTACCAAACTTTCATTGAAATTCGCGACGGCTTTTCCCGGGATTACGGATTTAGCTGGGGAGATTTTACCGCTAACGTAATGGGTGCTTCTCTCCCTTTGTTGAAAGAAAAGAACAAATTCCTCAGGGATTTTGAATTTAAGATTTCTTATTTCCCTTCGGAAAGATTCAGACACAATTCCAACCGTTACATCCTTGACGATTATGAAAGCACTTACGATTGGGTTTCCTACCCGCTTTACAAATTAATGCCTAATGGAATTCGAGATTTTGTCCCTAAGTTTTTAAACATTGCACTTGGGCATAGTGTTAAGAGATTGGATATTAAGTCAGAAAGGACACATGAATTTTTTATTGCGTTGGATTGGAACTTGAATGAATTACCGGGTAACGGTTGGTTCTTAAAAATGTTAAAAAGAAATTTGAACTTTTACCACTTTCCCTCACCTGCAATTAAAATTTATCCGAACGTAATTTGGTATGGTCTTAAGTTTTGATTTGCTCTTTTATAGTGCTGCAACGGAGTAATTTTAATTTTATTATTACAACCTAGAGCGGCAAAGCCGTCAACCAATTCCCCAATTTCAATTATTACAAAAAGTTTAAAATATTTTGACAAAAAAAACAAAGATTTGATTGAGGATACTATTAAGCCCTTTTGGATATGTTCATTTTTCAAACCTATTCATCCTTTCCCTCCTTCCAGCATGGATGGTTGGATGATTGGATGGTTGGATATTGAGCCGTCATTGCGATTCCATAGTATACTTTGAAA
>WFQV01000343.1 GCA_015486905.1 Melioribacteraceae bacterium
GTATGGCAAACTTCAGCCCTATTTAACAAATGGCAAAATCAAGTTGATTTATTTACTATTTCCGAAACGATTGGAATAATATTTATCGTTGTAACTATAATAATTACAATTAAAAATTACAGAAGCACACGTTACGTTACAACGAAAGACATACACACTTCGGGCGAAGTTCCAACGGAGAATGAAAACTTAACTTACGCAGTTGATTTTTACAAACCGTTTGAAAGAGCTTTGGGCTCGGTTTTAAAAGCAAGCGTTGACAAAGTTTACAATTATACGGGTAAAATCCTTGAGCAATCCTTTGATTATTTGCGTTACGTTTACACAGGTAACGGTCAAACTTACGCAATGTACGTTGTTTTGTTTTTAGCAATTTTATTGGTTTTTTCCGAGTTGATTTTTGGCATTAAACTCTATTAGGAATTAAAGGAAATTAGAAGATGGAAATAAATTGGCTGAAAGTTCTTGGAGTTATTTTTACTCCAATAATAGCTTTCTTAGTAGGTGTAACTTACGGAGCTTTGGATAGAATAATAACCGCAAGGGTTCAAAACCGTTACGGACCGCCGGTTACTCAGAATTTTCTTGATATTGTTAAACTTTACAGCAAGAAGACGAATATCCATCACGGTGTAATGCAGCATTTGGGCCCTGTATTTGCGATTACGGCTTCGGTTACTACGCTTTATTTCGTCCCGCTCATTAACAAATCCGCCGTATTTACTAATATGAGTTTTCAGGGAGATTTGATTTTCCTTCTTTACATTATGGTTTTCGGTTCGTTAGGTATGGCTCTCGGTGCAGGGCAGACGGGCAACCCGAACTCCGCAATAGGTGTTTCCCGTGGGCTTAGTCAAATGGTGGGATACGAAATTCCTTTCGTCCTTTCTTTAGTTGCAATTATGATTCAATTTCACACAACAAATTTAAATGATATTATTGCCGCCCAAACGAATTTTAACCATTGGATTATTTTTCAATCGCCTTTCGGTTTTCTTGCCGCAATTTTAGCTCTGCTTGGAATGATGGGTCACCAACCGTTTGATGTCGTAATTGCACCGGCGGAAATTGCTTCGGGACCACCGTCGGAATTCGGCGGTAAATATTTAGGTTTGATGTTAACCAGCCGCTCGATTTTCGTGTTTGCCAAGTTAGTGCTTTTTACAGACCTTTTCTTGGGCGGTGCGGCGGATTTTGTTACACTGATTATTAAAACCTTTCTGCTTTTCTTAATTCCCGTATTTACAGGAATTGTAAGTCCCCGGTTTAGAACCGAGCAGTCAATCAGATTTTTCTGGGCTTGGCCCACAATATTTGGAATTATAGCCGTTTTAGTCGTTGTTTGGTAGGTGATGATATGATGAATGATAAATATTCAAATAAAATAGTCGAAATAATTCAAAATTATGCAAGAAAAAGTTCGTTGTGGATTGTAGCCTACGGTACGGGCTGCGGAGCAATAGAATTGCCCCCCACAATGACATCACGCTACGATGCTGAGCGTTTTGGCATTCGTGGTTCCGCTACTCCCCGGCAGGCAGATGTACTATTGATTACAGGTTATCTTTCAACAAAAACTTTAAAAAGGGTAATCCGTACTTACGAACAGATGCAAGATCCCAAATATGTAATAGGCTTCGGTTCTTGCACAATTAACGGCGGAATGTATTGGGATTCTTACAATACAATTAAAGCTCTTGATCAATACTTACCGGTTGATGTTTTTATTAACGGTTGCATGCCGCGCCCCGAAGCGGTTCTTTCGGGATTTATTAAACTTCAGGAATTAATTGCCGAGGGAAAGGCAAACGGAGCTCGCAAATACAAAGAAAATTTGGAATGGTACCGTACAAACCAAAGAAAAGTAATTAAAAATTGGAAAATGCCGGATTATAATTGGTGATAAAATGAATTTGGAAAAAGAAAATAAATTAGCGAAACAAATAAACGAAATCTTCCACACGGCAGTTGTTAATATTCAACGTGAAAGACGTGTGCTTGTTGAGCTTCGGCAGGATTTGGTCCCTCCCTTCTTGACTTATGCCAAGGAATCATTGAGTTTTATTCACCTCGCTCATTTTTCCTGCGTCGATTGGATTGAGGAGAACAAATTTGAACTTGTCTATATTTTGTGGTCGTACGAAGAAGGCGTTTCAATAATTCTTAAAACAAAAATCAATAGAGAAAATCCGAAGTTTGTTTCGTTAAGAAATCTTTGGCCTCAGGCGGAAACTTACGAAAGGGAAATTCATGAAATGTTTGGTGTTGACTTCGAAGGTAATGACAGATTAGGCGAGTTCATTTTGGAAGACTGGGAAGACATCCCGCCTATGAGGAGAGATTTCGATACGGTTAAATATGCCAGCGAACATTATTTTACTCGTCCCGGTAGAGAAGATGCCCAAGACGTAAGGGAAACAATAGCTAAACACAGCGGAGAAAAAATACCCGATTTTGCTAAAAAATATTCGATTCGAAGAGACAAAGAATGAGAGAGAAAGAGACTACATTATATTTAGGACCTCAGCACCCGGGCATTACCGGGAATATGATGGTGAAATTAAAAGTTCAGGGAGATACTGTTGTTAGAGCTGAAACTCACGTCGGTTACCTGCACCGTGCTTTCGAAAAATTAATGGAAGTACGTTCTTGGCTGCAATGCTTTCCGATTGTTTGCAGAATCTGTGTTCCGGAACCCGACCCTAACGAAGAAAATTTAGCCCGAGCCGTAGAAGAGATTGAAGGCAGGGAAGTTCCCGAAAGGGCAAAATATATTCGCGTGATGGTTCTCGAACTTGCTCGCTTAACGGCTATTTTAATGTGGATGGGCGGGCAATCCGGCGCTGCAGGACTTTACACCATGCCTCAGTGGACAATAGGCGATCGTGATTACATCTTGGACCTTTTCGAAGAACTGACCGGCGGGCGCGTTTACCATATGTATATCTGGCCCGGCGGCGTTCGCAGGGACTTACCCAATGGATTTGAAGACAAAGTTTTGAAAACACTTGACTACCTTGAAAGCAGACTCCCCGATTATGACCACTTAATGTTTGATAACGCAATTTTTCAGAAAAGAGCAAAAGGCGTGGGTGTAATTCCCAAAGACAAGGCTCTTGAGTGGGGAGTAGTTGGACCACCCTTAAGGGGCTGCGGAATTAGGCACGACGTTAGGATTGACGAACCGTACGAAGTTTACGATAAATTAAATTTCATTATCCCGACTTACGAAGGCGGGGACGTCTGGGCACGCGCAATGGTTCGCCGTCAGGAATTCGAGCAGTCTATTTCAATTATACGCCAGGTAATAGAAAAGATGCCCAAAGGTGATTATTACAACAAAGTGCCGAATCCGTTAAATTGGGAAATTCCACCAGGAGAGGCTTACGTTAAAACCGAAAGCGTGCGAGGTGAATTCGGTTACTACGTGGTTAGCGACGGTTCAATGAAACCGAGACGTGTTCACGTACGAGGTGCCGCTTACGTACACGGCATTTCCCTGTTGGAAAGAATTTTAATCGGCGCTAATATTGCGGACGTTTCTTTTATTATGAATAGTCTGGGCGTTTGTCCGCCCGAAATAGAGAGGTAAATAAATATGGCAGATTTGAAAGGAATTTTATCTCCGTTTTCAGCATTGCAGCAAGGAGCTAAACATCCTCATACGGTTAAATATCCTAAAGAAACCAAGGTAACTGCCGAGCGTTACAGAGGCTTACATTACAACGATTTGGACGAATGTATCGGTTGCGGAACATGCGCTACTATTTGCCAGAACGAAGCAATCGATATGATTAAAATAGAAGGTTACGAAACCAACGAAGGCGATTCGGGCTTAAGACCGCGCATCGACAATGGAAGATGCTGCTGGTGCGCTCTTTGCGTTGACGCCTGCCCTACAGGTTCTTTAAGCCTTACGAAAGATTACATTTACGTATCGGATGACCCCAGCACATTTTTGTGGACTCCGGGAGTTGATAACCCGGACGGTAAAGAAAAAATTTCTTTCAGAAGTGACGAAGGCATACCTTTATTGGATTACAAACGCATTCCGATGCGTGAATTGGAAGGAATGGAAAGGGTTAAATCTTTTGCAGAGGTTGTCCTTGGATACAACGAAGAGGAAGCCCGTAAGGAAGCTGCACGCTGTGTAGGCTGTGGAATTTGTACGGATATTTGCCCGGTTCACATGCACATACCCGAATACATCAATGCAATTGCCCGGGGGAATGACGAAGAGGCTGTTAAAATTATTTACGATAACAACCCACTCGGTGAAACTTGTGGTAAGGTTTGTACGAGAAGATGCGAAACAGTATGTGCAATTGGTCACCGAGGCGAACCGATTGCCATCCGCTGGTTAAAACGCTACGCTACGGAAAGAACAAAAAATGCCGATATGATTAAGGAAATTGTTAATCCGGAAATTCTCCCACCCAACGGACACAGTGTGGGAATAATCGGCGCCGGTCCTTCGGGATTAACCGCAGGGTATTATCTTACCCTCCGCGGATTTGACGTAACAATTTACGAGGCAAAGGACAAACCCGGCGGAATGATTATGTACGGAATTCCTAAATACCGCTTACCATTGGAGAGTATTGAAAAGCAAGTTTCTTACATGAAGAAAATGGGCGTTGAGATTAAATACAATACAGCCATTGGTAAAGATATTTCATTTGAAGAGCTTCACAAAAGACATGAGGCGGTTCTAATCGGTACCGGCTTTGAAAAGCCGTACGAGATTGGAATAAACGGCGAAGATGCCGAAGGCTCAATTCAAGCTATTAATTTCTTACGTAAGGTAAATAGCGAACAGCCGGTTGATATTGGTGATAAAGTGGTCGTTATAGGCGGCGGGGATGTAGCAATTGACGCCGCACGTGTTTCCAAAAGATTAGGCGCCGATGTTACTATTCTTTACAGAAGAAGAGTTGTTGATATGCCTGCCGATTGGGAGGAAATAGAAGGGACCGAACAAGAAGGGATCGAGATACACACACAGGCAATTCCGCTTGAAATAATTACGGACGAAAAGAACCACGTAAAAGCAATTAAATATGCTAATGCCGAAATGATTCCCGACCCGAAAGGCGGACGTCCGAGACCCAAGGTAATTGAAGGTGATGAACATGTAATAGAGGTTACCTCCGTAATTGCTGCAATCGGTCAAGGTGCGGATTATTCCTTCATTCCGAAAGAAATTTTTGACCGGATTGAAACCAAGCGAGGAAGAATTGTAGTTAACGAAAAACAGCAGACAAGCGTTCCTTGGATTTTTGCCTCCGGCGATATTGCAAACTTCCGTGCGGATGCAATCAGCGCTATTGCCGACGGCTACCGTGCAGTCAAAGGAATTGAAGAATTACTCTTGAAAAAGGAGGATTAAAATGGCAGATTTGTCAACAACATATTTGGGATTAAAATTAAGAAATCCGATTATTGCATCGAGTTCGACGCTTACGGATAATGTAGATAAAGTTAAAGACCTTTATGAAAAAGGAGCTTCAGCCGTTGTGGTCCGTTCAATTTTTGAGGAAGAAATTTACCTTGAAGCCGAAGAATACGTTCGCCAGGCAGTTAAAGACGGTTATGACGCCGAAGTCTTCGATTACTTTGACGCTCAAGTAAAACAGCATAATATTGAAGGCTATCTTAATTTGATTGCCGATTTAAAGAAGAACGTTCCTATTCCGGTGATTGCAAGCATTAATTGCATTTCAAATCATGAATGGCTTTACTTTGCAAAGAAAATTCAGAATGCAGGCGCCGATGCGCTTGAATTGAACATGTTTATTCTTCCTTCCAAACTTGAAAGAACTTGCGAAGAGAATGAAAAACTTTACTTTGATATAGTTGGTAGAATAGTTGAAGAAGTAAGCATTCCCGTTACTCTTAAAATCAGCCCCTATTTCTCAAATTTAGGCGCAATGATTAAAAAATTGTCCGAAACCGGAATAAAAGGATTGGTTTTGTTTAATAAGTTCTTTTCACCCGATTTCGATATTGAAACGGAAAAAGTTGTCCCTACCTATGTTTTGAGTAATCCCCAAGACCTTTCTCTTCCTTTACGCTGGATTGCAATAATGTCCGAACAAGTTTCTTGCGATTTGGTTGCTTCAACCGGAGTTCACGACGGTAAGGGAGCAATTAAACAACTCTTAGCCGGTGCAAAAGCAGTCCAGATTGCTTCCACTTTGTACAAAAACGGAACGGGACAAATAGCCAAAATGCTGGAAGAAATTGAAAGCTGGATGGACAGGAAAGGTTATGCATCAATCGATGATTTCCGCGGAAAATTAAGCTACGGCAAAGTTCAAGACCCTGCTTTGATTGAGCGTGTTCAGTTCATGAAACATTTCGGAACTTTCGGACAGTAAATAAAATTGTA
>WFQV01000344.1 GCA_015486905.1 Melioribacteraceae bacterium
CATTCATAATTGTTATCTAATATCCAAACATCCTTAGCTCGGCGAAGCCGATAACCTATTTCCCAATTTCAATTATTACAAAAAGTTTAAAATATTTTGAAAAAAAACGGAAATTTGATTGAGGATACTATGCATCCAGCCATCCAACTTGTCGCTACGAACCACCACCAAAATTGAACTTGTACCTTTAAAAACTTTCCGTTTGTAACATTTGCACCCCTTAAGTCGTCTAAATATTAAAAAATTCCGAGAGGTAAAAAATGTTTAAAATTAAAACTATTGTAATTCTTTTAACCATTTCTTTTTTCCCTTTTTTAAATAACTTTGCGCAGGATTCCAATAAGGTTGAATGGGAAGAGGAATTTGATTTTAACGGTTGGGATAACGACGAACAGCCTTTCATGGAAATCAACTATGGCTTGACCAATTTGTACTTGCAAGACTTTAATCAAAAGTTTGCCAAACATTCGGCGGTAGAACTAAAACTCGGTTATTCCTCAATAGATTCAATGGACATCGGTTCTTTGGTCGAATACAAAGACGGCTACACTTTCATTTCGAACATTTCAACGGACTTTAACTTAAAATCACAGAACGTTTCGCCCTTTGAGACAAAGTTAAACCTTTGGCAGCTTGGTTTTGCTTCCCGGGAAGCATACGGCTTCAAAACCGGCGGATTGCTTTTTGTTCCTTATTACGGTATGGGCTTTAATTGGTCGAAGTTAAATTTTTCCACTCCCAATATTCGCACTTATTTGCCCGTCGATGTGAAAGCGATAGAGAAATTCGAAAACTCAATCCGCTTCGGCAGGACAAACGAGGCGGGTGTTTTACTTGGCTTTGGTGAATCCCTTAGTTTAAATGCTGGTTACGAATATAGTTTGATTTTTCCACGTTACCTCATTTGGAAACATCTCGGAAGCATTGCAATTGAATTGTCGGCACAGTCTTTATTAGACCATTTCATCGACGGTGTACTTGACAATTCTCCTTATGCAACACCGGTAGTTAATTTTGTCTTAAAGAACGCCCTTGCCTACGGTTTCTTTTCATTAAAGAAAGGAAATATGTTTTGGCCGTTCCACAGCGAAAACCCTTTAACGCTTAAAACTTTCAAAGTCGGGTTAAGCTACAGATTTTAATGTTTTGCTTTCTTTCCTAAGCATTAAAACTTAATAGAAATTTCAAGATGCCCGTTTAGTCCTTCATTTATGATTCTTTAAAGTGTTGAAAATCGGATATCTTTTAAATTTCTTTCTACTTTAGAAATATAAGACTTGTTCGTCCCCGACAACTTTGCAAGTTGTTCTTGGGTCAGTCCTTTTTTTCTCGTGCTTGCTGAATTAGAACCCCGAGTTTAAAGACGTCATATTCATTTTCAAAAAGTTCCCTTTCTTCGGAACCCTTTTTGCCAATTTTTTCATCAATGAATTGATCAAGGCTTTTTAAATTCTTATTCTTTGCTTTCATAATATTCACGTCTTGTTTTTTCTGCTATTTCAATTTGTTGTTTTGGAATCTTCTGACTTTTCTTTTGAAAACCATTAACGACAACAATATTATTCATATCGAAAAAACAGAAAATTCTGTAAATATTCCTTCCAACTTAGACTCTGATTTCTTAGCGCGGCAAAGCCGGCAACAAATTTCCAAATTTCAATTATTACGAAAAGTTTAAAATATTTTGACAAAAAAAAACGAAAATTTGATTGATGATACTATAAAGCCCGGAAGTGTTTTTCAGGTGTTTGAGATACACTTTCGTGATTCTGTCAAGTTTCTCTAAAATCTTCAGAGTTCACAGTATTTTATGTTGTGCTTTCTCCGTCAAGCTATTGTAAAATTCTTCAAAATAATTTTTGAAGGAAAAAAGCTCACCCTTTTTATTCATAACACAAATCTACAAAAAGTAGTCCGAAAGGACAACTCTGTAACTTATCGATTTGGGAAATATGCTCGCTTAAGCAGGCTCAAATATTCCTCGTAAGAAATTTCCCGAGCGCCGAACATCTTCAAATGCTCGGTGAGGAATTGAACGTCCAAAACAACAAACCCCTTGCTTTTCAACCGCTCCAGCAATTTAATCAGCGCCGCTTTAGATGCTTGTGAAACCCTTGAAAACATTGATTCTCCGAAGAACGCTCCTTTAATTGCAATACCGTAAAGCCCTCCGATTAGCTTTCCCCGTTGGTAAACCTCCACGCTGTGTAGAAAACCCAGAGAATTTAATTTTGAATAGGCGTTTATTAAATCTTCCGATATCCAAGTCCTCTCGCGTTTTGCACATTCACGAATTACTCTCATTGTTGACTCATCGTAACGGTATTCTAAATCGGCTTGGGACATAAATTTTCTAAGGCTGCGTGGAAAGTTGTAATCACTCGGCAAAATTACAGCTCTTACCTCCGGCATATACCAGCGGATTACCCCTTCATCGTCCGCCATAGGGAAAGCCCCTTGAGAATAAAGCCTAAGCATATTCCCCGGTTCAAGCAACTGCCAATCCGTTTGATTGTTGTCTGTCATCGACTTATCTTTTGTGCTTAAAATCTCAATTAAAGTATTAAAGTTTAACAATTTTGAAAATGTTTTTCTAATTAAATGTCGGAGAGAGAAAAAAAATCTTTTGCTTTTGCCGCAAGTGCAGTACTGTTTTGGTCAACGGTAGCAACGGCCTTTAAACTTACGTTAAAAGGAATGAGCTTTGCTCAACTTCTTTTCTTTGCTTCCTCAACCAGCTTTGTTGTGCTTTTTTTAATTGCATTTTCTACGCAGAGGGAAGAATTAGAAAGATTTTTCTCCTACGCTTCGGTCAAAAGGAATTTTCTCTTGGGATTAATTAGTCCTTTCCTCTATTATCTTGTTCTGTTTAAAGCTTACTCTCTATTGCCCGCCCAAGAGGCGCAACCGCTTAATTACACTTGGCCTTTAATGATTGCAATTTTTGCCGTAATTTTTTTAAAAGAGAAATTAAGATTAAAAATGTTAATCGGTTTGCTTTTGGCTTTTACAGGCGTTGTAATAATTTCCACCCGCGGTCATATTTTAACACTGCGTTTTCACGACATTTGGGGTGTAACGCTCGCCTTCGGCAGCTCAATCATTTGGGCAGCGTTCTGGGTGCTGAATCTAAAAGACGAGAGGAATGCCGTAATTAAATTAACCGGTGCGTTTTTCTGGGGTGTTATTTATTCGGCGATTTACGTCTTTCTTTTCGATTCCTTTAAAATTCAAAATTGGCAATCACTCTTGGGCGCCGTTTATACGGGATTATTTGAAATGGGGCTTACCTTTTTCCTTTGGCTAAAAGCCTTGGAGCTTTCCAGCAACAGAGGCAAAACTTCAACACTCGCTTACTTTTCACCCTTCCTCTCGGTTCTCTTTATTGCGTTTGTGCTGAATGAAAAAATTCTGCCATCTTCAATAATAGGATTGTTCTTAATTGTAGGAGGCGTGCTTTACCAAAGGATTGGAAAACTTCGGGAATGAAGAATTACAAAATTATTATTTAGATTATTTCGGAAAGTTGGGCAAATTCACTTTTAAACTTTTTTCTAATATCAAGTCAATTTCCGAAACAATTATTAGTAAACTTTTGTAAATTAAAATAAGAAATGAAATAAATGTAAAATGATTGAACTCATTATTGATACAGGTGAAGATAATTAGGCAAATTAAATAAACTTTAAGGAGGCTAAAATGGCTATCAAAAAGCAATACTCCAAAGACAAAAAAATCTGTAAAGTTACTTTTACTATTCCTAAAGAAACAGCGCAGAGTTTTGAACAACTTGCACTCGTTGGGGAATTTAACAATTGGGACCCGAATGCAAATCTGTTTACAGAAACAGTTAAAGACGGTTCTTGGAAATGCTCGGTTGAATTGAACGCCGGAGGTGAATATCAATTTAGATATTTGGGCGACGGTGAAACCTGGCTGAACGAACCTGAAGCCGATAAATTTGTTCCAACTCACTACGGCGATTCCGAAAACTCGGTGGTCGTTCTTTAATTAGTCGTAAAAAATACTTGTAAATAATTAGGAGAAAAAAATGTTTTCTAAAGTTCTTTTTCCAACGGATTTTTCCGATTCCTCAGAAATAGTAAAAAATAATTTGTTGAAATTAGATGGCACAATAAAGTCTTTAACTCTGTTGGCAGTAATTGACAGCCGCCTGTTTTCTTACACAACAATGCTTGACGAAATTGAGATAGACAACCTAAACATTCAAGGTCAAATTTATTCGGTTTACGAAGAGAAATTAAAAAATTGGGTGAAAGAGTTCGAAGCAAAAGGTACAAAAACCAGATATTTAATTGTGGAAGGAATTCCTTTGGACGAAATTCTACGTGAAGCAGACGAAGGAAATTACACATCAATTTTTGTGGGTGAGAAAGGACAAACTGCCGGTGAAAGGCTTGTGCTGGGAAGTACGGCGGAAAAAGTAATCCGCAAAGCAAAACAAACGGTTGTGCTGGTTAAATAGTTTATTTCACTTTGAATTAAAATATTTGCTATATTATAATTTAAAATTTTATAAGAAATGAATATTATTAGGGGTCAGCATCGGAAGTAATTCTTTTACAAGCTTTCTTCGAAAGGTAGGAAGGGGAACAATATTCTTTGTTACTTCCTACGGGAAAATTAGTATAATGTTTTTTAAAGCTGTGGTTTCAATTAAGAAAGCACCGCTTTATACTCGTCCCATAATCGCTCAATTTGTTTACATCGGCAGAAAGTCGTTTCCAATAGTTTTAATTACTTCGACTTTCATCGGATTAGCTCTGGGTGTTCAAATAGGGACGCAAATGAACCCTATTACTCCACATTGGATGGAAGGGGGATTAATCCTTCGCTCGATGCTGTTGGAAATGGGGCCAATTATCATCGGACTGATTCTTTCCGGACGAGTGGCTGCCGGAATTGCAGCTGAAATAGGAACAATGAAAGTTACCGAACAGATAGACGCATTGCGAAGTTTTGCAATCGACCCGATTGAATATCTTGTGATGCCAAGACTTATTGCCGCAATGTTTGCAGTTCCCACATTACTTGTTTTTGCCGACCTCTTCGGAATTTTTTCCGGCTTCATTTCTTCCTACTTTACAATTAACCTAAGTTGGTCAAGTTTTGTAAAAGGGATGCGTCATAATTTTTACACAGCCGACCTTTTAACGAGTTTGCTAAAATCCTATATTTTCGGAATAGTTATTGTAATCTTCGGTTCTTACTTCGGTTTCGAATCCAAGCGCGGTGCAAAAGGTGTGGGTCAGGCTACAACCTTAGCAGTGGTCTGGTCATCGGTCGATATTTTAATGTTGGATTATTTAATTTCCGCAATTTTGTATTTTATATGATTGAAATCAAAGATTTACATAAGTCGTTTAACTCGCACCATGTTTTAGACGGTGTAAACTTAAAAATTCATGACGGCGAAATTTTAAGCGTAATTGGCGAAAGCGGCGTCGGTAAATCCGTTTTAATTAAATCCGTAATGGGATTGATTGAACCAGACTCGGGCTCAATTCGTGTTGACAATACCGAGGTTTTAAGAATGAACGAAAAACAATTTAACGAAAAAATAAGAAGCAACATGGCAATTGTTTTCCAGGAAGACGCCTTGTGGGACTCCATGACCGTAGGCGAGAACATCAACCTTGCTTTGCAAATTAAAAAACAACTGAGCCCGGCGGAAAGGGAAGAAAGAATAATCGACAGTTTACAGAAAGTTGGTTTGGAAAACGTTCAAAATGTTTACCCTGAGGAACTTAGCGGCGGAATGATGAAAAGGGTGGCAATAGCACGTGCAATAGCAACAAGACCAAAGTACCTTTTTTACGACGAACCTACAACAGGCTTGGACCCCGTGCTTTCGAATGTAATAAATAATTTAATTAAAAAATTAAACGATGAATTGAACGTTACTTCTTTAATTATAAGTCACGATATTAAAGGCGTGGAAGCTGTCTCCAACCGTGTTGCAATGCTTTACAAAGGGAAAATTATTTTGACGTGTCAAGCCGAGGAAATGTGGCATCAGGAAAATCAAATTTTTAACGACTTCATAAGAGGAAAGGTGGGAATAAATGAATATTAAACAAAACGAACTGATTATCGGAGCAATGATGTCCCTTGCTACTTTAATTGTTATTGTGGGAATTCTTTGGCTGGGAAAATCTAATTTCTTTGTTCAAGGTTTACCGGTGAATTTGTTGGTTAAAAATGCCGCGGGAGTTTCACAGGGCGACGAGGTTTATTTCCGGGGATTAAAAATCGGGACGGTACGTAATGCCGAGCTTTCCAATGGCTCTATATTGCTGAAGTTAAAACTTGAGAGCATTGCCATTATTCCCAAAGATTCGAAATTTACAATTAAAGACTACAGCCTTGTCGGAGGTAAAATAATTGAAATAGACCCCGGTAATTCATCTCAAAATCTTAACCCCGAGGATACGGTCTGGGGTAACACTGCCGAAGGAATGGCTGACCTCGTTTCCGATATTAGAAGTCTTAAACCCGCACTACAAAAAATTCTAACTAATGTCGATTCTCTCACTGGCAGTACAACTCTTAAAAAATTAAATCTGACTTTATACAAAATGAATGAGACGGTTGAAAGCATTAATAAATTATTAAACGGAGATGTTAAAGAGACTTTCGCTAATGTGAACGAAATTACTTCCGAAAACAAAGAGAAAATCGCCAAACTTTTTTCATCACTGAATCAAAATTCAACCGAACTTAAAAATCTTTTGGGAACAGCCAACGCCGCTACATTGAGGTTGGATTCCTTACTAACCAAACTGAACAATAAAAAGAGTACTCTTTCGGCTCTAACTACGAACGATTCCCTCTACGAAAACCTGAACAAAGCCGCAGCCTCCATTGACTCCCTGGCAAAGGACATTAAGAAAAATCCTAAGAAGTATTTCAAGGTTAATGTTTTCTGATATTTGAGTAAATACTTTAGCGATAAATTACAATTGAGTTGAACGGACAACGAATAGATAACGGTGAAAAGATGATAAGAGCTTGTTGCTTAATGCTCGTTAATCGCCAGACGCGAGAAGCGAGACGTAAGAAGGTTGACTGAAAATAGCTCTCGTTATTAATTGTGCTCGTCACGCATCACTCATTACTCGTTACTAAGTGATTTGTCATTTGCCCAGCCGTTGGCGGGACAGGCCCCGCCTTCGGCAGGACATCATTCATTGTGTTAGAAAAGTTTGGAGAGGAAAAATTATTTTCCGAAGGCTGGTAACTCATTACTTAAGACTCGTTACTTAAGACTTACTACTCGTCAATCATCATTCGTTGGAGCTTAGTTTAGAGGTTTAGTTCGCCTTCGGCGGTTTAGAAGTTTAGGGGTTCAATGTCACTTAAAGAGAACAGCAAAAAGATCACAACAAACAGCAAATTGCTTCCGAATCAATATCCGAAATCTCCAAATTGTTTAACACTCCGAGTCGAAATGCAACGTCGAGAAGTTTAATAAAAAACTTTTAATAAGAAGTTACGAATTGAAAAAATTACTTGCTTCGTTGATGAGAAATAATAGTTCTTTCCGGTTTTAAGTTTTCTGCGGATTTAATTATTTCTTGTTTTAGTATAAAATTATTTTTATTTTGTATAATATGTCTGTTAAATATAGCATATTGTAACGTTGGCACACATAATACGAAAAGGTTATCAAAAAGA
>WFQV01000345.1 GCA_015486905.1 Melioribacteraceae bacterium
AAGAAGGGGAAAAAGACAAGAAAGAGAAAAAGGCAAAAAAAGGCAAGGGTAAATCTATTATCGGCGGGCTTTCTCTTTACGTCATTCAACTGATTGCCGTTTATTTTATTACCGCAAATCTTTTAATTAGCAAATATGCAGATAAAAATACCAAAATAAACTTGGCAAACAAAGTCGAATTGGTCGAAGAAGTGGCAAAGAAAAATCCTGCTAACGAGCAGCATTTTCTCTATCCCCTAAACGATATTGTTGTTAACCCCGCGGGTAGCAACGGCTCTTCTTTGTTAATGGTCTCCATTGCTTTTGACCTGGGTTCAACCGAGCAGGTAAACGAAATGAAATCTAAAGATGTAATGGTAAAGGACCATATTATTTCTGTCCTTTCGAGCAAATATCTTCAACAGCTTTCCGACCCATCTTATAGGGATTCACTCAAAAAGCAAATCGGTTTAGACATCAAAGAATTAATGCCAAATATCAAATTAAAAAATGTTTATTTCAGTAAATATATCATAGACTAAAAATGGCAGAATTACTTTCACAGCAGGAAATAGACAGCCTGCTTAACAATATTAAAAACGGTGAAGTAACCGAAGCTATTGAAAAGCACGATAAGGAAGCCGTCCCTTTTGATTTTAGGCTTCCAAATAGGATTTCAAAATATCAACTCAGAACAATAAGAAACATTCATGAAAATTTCTCTGAGAACTTTTCTTCGTTTTTGGTCACCAAGCTTCAGAGCGTTGTTAATATTGAATTGACATCTATTGACCAACTTTATTATTCCGAATATGTCCTTTCCGTTTCAAACCCTGCATGCCTTTACACTTTCGAAATAAAAGATACGGACATTAAAGGGATAGTGGAATTAAGCACTGAATTCGCTTTTAGTTTAATAGACAGACTTTTAGGCGGTAACGGAAAGGGACGCAAAGAGAGCAATGTTATCACGGTTATTGAGCAAAAAGTTTTAATGGTAATAATTGAAAACGTAATGAAGGAATTAACAAATACGTGGAATACAGTTGAGAATTTGGTCTTTGCTGTGTCCAAATTTGAATCCGATATTGACTTTGCACAAATTACATCGGCTAATGAATCGGTTCTTCTTGTTAATTATGAAGTGATGATTGATGATGAACCTTTTATGATGAACATTTGTTACGCAACTTTTGCATTTGAAAAAATTCTCTCTAAACTTACAAATAAATCCTTGAGCTCTATTCGTCCCACCCGCTACAAAGGCGGAACGGCAAAAGACATAATGAGTTATTACCTTAAAAATACAGAGTTGAACGTAGAAGCAGAATTAGGAAGAGTAAATCTTACTTTCAAAGATATTGAAAATCTTCGGAAGGGAGATATTATTCAATTAAACAAAAATATTAGCGACGAGGTATTGGTTAGAGTGGAAAACAAACCGATACTTATGGGAAGAATAGGAGAAGTAAACGGTCATAAGGCAGTTAAAATAACAAGGAAAATTCCTAAGGACGAACAAATTTAAAAATCAGAAGGGTAATTATGAGTGAAAAAGAAGAAATAATGAACGAAGAAACTCAACCGGAAGAGCAAACGGTTGAAACAGAACCTGAAGCAGCCGAAACGGAGCCTCAGACGCAAACCGAAACATTTGACAAAGAAGAAGTTCAGATTGCCGAGTTTGAGCAAATAGACGATTCTAAACCTCGCTCGCGCTTTACCGACCATAAGTTCGATTTTCTCCAGGATTTGGAGTTAAATATTTACATCGAATTGGGTAAAGCCAAAATGAAGATAAAAGATATACTCGAACTCGAGCGCGGTTACGTAATAGAACTTGACAAATTAGCAAGCGAACCCGTTGACATTTTTGTGAACAACAAAAAAATTGCAGATGGCGAGGTGGTCGTTATCGACAAACATTTCGGAATTCGAATAATGAACCTTAACGACCCGGCTAATAAAATAGGGGAAATGTACTAATGAGCCTTTGGGAAATACTCAAAATGCTTTTTCCACTGGCTGTAATATTAGTGATTTTATTAGGCGCTCTTTATTATATTAAAAAAAGTCAATTCAAATTCGGCAACGGGAAAAGCAAGAATATTAAAATTGACCTGCTTACCACGAAAGCCATTATGCCCAAAAAATATATTGCCGCCGTAAGGGTTGAGGGCAAAATTTTAATCTTGGGTGTTAGCGACTACTCTATTAACAAACTACAAGAATTTGATTATGACCCCCAAAAGTTTAATTCCGTTTCCCCAAGGGGCGAAGTTGAAGATAAATCATTCTTTAAAATATTAAAGAGAAACCTTCGGGAAAAATGAAAAGAAAAATTTTAATAGCATCCGTTTTAGCTTTATTGTTTCTGCCTTCGTTAGCTTTTGCTCAAAAGGCAGGGGGAATTACACTCCCGAAAATAAACATCGGCGTGGGGACGGCAAAAAACGGAAGCGATATTTCGGTTACTTTACAAATTCTTCTTTTGCTTACCGTTCTTTCCTTGGCACCTTCAATTTTAATAATGACTACTTCCTATTTGAGGATAATAATAGTTTTCCATTTTCTTAAAAATGCTTTGGGTACGGCTCAAATGCCCCCCAGTCAGCTTCTTGCCGGAATTGCCCTTTTTATTACTTTTTTTATTATGGCACCCACATGGAATAAAGTTAACGATGTTGCTCTCAAACCTTTAATAGATAATAAAATAACCGTCGAACAGGCTTACGACAAAGGGATTGAACCGATACGTGAATTTATGTTCAAACATGTGCGGCAGAAGGATTTGGAGCTTTTTCTAAGCATGACGACACAGACAAAACCGAAGACAAGAAAAGACTTGCCGACTTATGTCTTGGTACCAGCTTTTGCCATTAGCGAATTAAGGACGGGTTTCATCATCGGTTTTTTCCTTTATATTCCTTTTATAATGCTGGATATGATTATCGCCAGCATCTTGCTTTCGATGGGAATGATGATGATTCCGCCGATGATGGTTTCACTGCCGTTTAAAATTTTACTGTTCGTTTTAGTTGACGGATGGAATTTAATTGTAGGTTCGGTAATTAAAGGATTTATGTGATGACGGAAGAATTAGTGATTGGAATATTAACTCAAGCATTTTATGTTTCTCTAATCGTGCTTTTACCCATTTTGGGCATAGCTCTAATTGTCGGAATATTAATATCCGTTTTTCAAGCGGCAACCTCTATTCAGGAGATGACGTTAACATTCATTCCGAAATTATTGGTTACGGCAGTTGTTATTGTTTTTCTGATGCCGTGGATATTTGAGAAACTAATTACGTTCACGTACAGAATTATTGACATAATAAATTCGATTGTTTAAATGTTAGATGTATTAATAAATAATTTCCTCGGCTTTTTGCTCGTTTTCGTAAGGGTGTTTGCGCTCTTTATTGCCGCACCTATTTTAGGCGACCGTGCAATACCGATGCTTTTAAGGATGTTGCTCTCGATTTTCATCGCATTAATTTTAGTAATGATTACGAAAGTTAATATTGACGTCGGTGAGGTTAATCTGTGGTTTATTGCAATGAGCGCTTTACGTGAAATGGTTGTGGGCTTGATGATAGGATTTTTTATGCACTTGATTTTCTGGGGAATATCTTTCGCCGGCAGCATAATGGGATTTAACCTGGGCTTGAGCCTCGCAGAGTTAATAAGTCCTATGCAGGAAATGAACGCCGACGTAATTAGCCTCTCAATTTATTTTTTGGGTATGTTTGTTTTTCTTTTAATCGATGGACCTGAATTTTTAATTCGTTCCTTGTTTTACTCATTTAAGGTAATTCCGTTAAACGGAGTAATTCTAAGCAAGCAAGTTGAGAATTCATTATTACGTCAATCTGCCGAGGTTTTCGTAATTGCCGTTAAAATCGCTTCACCGATAATGGTCACATTTTTCCTTTTAACAATTGCCGAAGGAATAATGTCTAAAATAATCCCGCAGATGCAAGTCTTTTTTGTCCTTTACCCTTTACAATTGGGAATAGGAATTTTAATGATTTCGGTTACTGTGGTCTTCTTCTTTTTTGTAATTAAGGATTTACTAATGCTTCATGAAGAAAATTTGCTCACATTAATAAAAGCAATGGGTTAAAATGGCGGATAATAACGGACAAGAAAAAACCGAAAAAGCGACCCCGCGGAAACTTAGAAAAAGCAGGGAAGAAGGTCAGGTAGCGCGGAGTACCGAGATTTCGAATTTTACCGTCTTCAGTGCGGGTATGCTCACACTTATGCTCAGCCGGTCTTTTTTAGGAAGCCAATTTTACGGTTTTGCGAAGGGCATCTTCGAAAATCTTAACACATTGAATATTCGGATAAATTTACTTCAGATGTACGCAACAAAGTGGGCACTTTTCTTCGTAATATCTACAGCGCCGTTTTTCCTTGGAATATTAGTTTTTACATTAGCGGCTAATATTTTGCAAGTCGGCTTTAAAATTACTCCCAAGGCTTTAATGCCAAAGTTCGATAAATTAAACCCGCTCAAAGGGCTTAAAAAAGTTTTCTTCTCTTCACAGTCATTTGTCGAAACCGTAAAATCTTTAATGAAGTTCGTTATCATCGGGTATTTGGTTTACATTTTTATTTCCGACATGACCGAGGAAACTACGGGACTGGCAAGTTATTCCGTAGTTGATATTTTGCAATTTATGTCCGATAAGGCTTACAGCTTAATAATAAAGCTTTCTCTCATGTACGCGGTTTTTGCCGCAGCGGATTTTATTTACCAGAAATACAAATTTAAAAAAGATATGATGATGACCAAGCAGGAAGTGAAAGACGAAGTAAAGCAGACCGAAGGAAATCCTGAAATTAAAGGGAGAATTAAATCCGTACAGATGGAGATGGCTAGGAAACGTATGATGAGAGAACTCCCTACGGCGGATGTCGTAATCACAAACCCCACACACTTGGCGGTTGCCATTAAATACGACCCGCTTAAAAATAATGCTCCTGTCATTATTGCAAAAGGTGCGGATTTGTTAGCAAAGAAAATCAAAGAGATTGCACGTGAAAACGGAATTTACATTTACGAAGACAAACCCCTTGCAAGGTTACTTTACAGAAGTTGCGAAATAGGAGATGAAATTCCCGAAGCACTTTTCGAAGCCGTTGCTAAAGTGCTTGCATTTGTTTACGGATTAAGGAAGAGAAGGAAAAGCATAGTATGAAACTAAGTATTAAAAATAGCTCCGATATTATGTTAGCCTTCGGACTTATGTTAGTGCTGGCTTTAATGCTTATTCCTCTGCCACCTTCTTTCTTGGATTTCTTCCTTTCTACGAACATCACTCTTGCAATGCTTATTTTGGTACTTTCGCTTTCAATTAAGAGTCCGTTGGACTTGTCAATATTCCCGGGCTTACTTTTAATTTTAACTTTGTTCAGACTCTCTTTGAATATTAGCTCCACGAGACTGATTCTTCTCAACGGCTACGCAGGGAAAGTAATTGAATCCTTCGGTACGTTCGTAGTAGGTGGTAATTACGTTGTAGGATTTATTGTATTCATCATACTTGTAATTATTCAGTTCATAGTTATTGTCAAAGGTTCCGAAAGAATTTCCGAAGTATCCGCCCGTTTTACGTTGGATGCAATGCCCGGTAAACAAATGGCAATAGATGCAGATTTGAACACAGGCTTAATTACAGAGGACGAAGCGAGAGAAAGGCGCGAGAAGATAGCACGAGAAGCCGAATTTTACGGCGCAATGGACGGCGCGAGTAAATTTGTAAAAGGAGATGCAATTGCCGGACTTCTGATTAACTTGATTAATATTTTAGGCGGTTTTGTAATAGGTGTGGCAATTAAAGGAATGCCTTTCACCGAAGCGTTAAAAACTTACACAATACTTACTATCGGTGACGGTTTGGTCTCACAAATTCCGGCTTTGATTATTGCCGTCTCCGCCGGAATGGTAGTAACGAGAAGCTCCTCTGGCAAAACACTTGATTTTCAATTAAGGACTCAGCTGCTTTCGAACTACAGAGTTTTGGGAATAGTATCGGGAATAATATTCTTTGTCGCTTTTGTCCCCGGAATGCCGATGCTTCCTTTCTTCTTAATTAGCGTTATTTTAGGCTCCGGTTCGTATCTTAAATTAAAATCTCAAAAGCGCGGTGAAGTGGAACCTGAAATAACCGAAGAAGCTCCGGAGGAAGAAAGCGATAACGTTGAACAATATTTGCAGGTTGACCCGATTGAAATAGAAATCGGTTATGCTTTAATTAGCTTAATCAACAAGGACGAAGGGGGCGACTTGTTTGAGAAAATTGCTTCCACAAGAAAGTTCCTTGCACTTGAATACGGCGTCCTAATTCCTCCGGTTAGAGTTAGGGACAATCTTCAACTTGAACCCAATGAATATATATTTAAAATTAAAGGTAACGTGGTTTCTCACTTCGAAATTTACACGGACAGATTCCTGGCAATGAATCCCGGCACGGTTGAAGAAGAAATAGAAGGCATTCCGACGAAAGACCCTGCTTTTAATTTGCCTGCACGATGGGTTACCGACAAAGAAAAGGAAAAAGCAGAAATGCTCGGCTACACCGTAGTGGACGCACTCTCTGTAATTTCTACACATTTGCAAGAGACGTTAAAGAAGAACTTCGACAAAATACTTACTCGTCAAGCGGTTAAACAATTACTTGAAAACTTAAAGAAAGAATATCCGGCTGTAATTGACGATATTAACCCCGAGGTTCTGCCCCTCGGTACAATACAGAAAGTATTGCAGAACCTTCTCAGGGAAGGAATTCCAATTAAAGATTTGGTACAAATTCTTGAATCGCTTATTGATTATTCCAAGGCAAGCAAGAACGTCGATGTGCTTACCGAGTACGTCCGCCACTCTCTTTCGGATGTAATTGCCAATATGTACGAAGATGAAAACAACGTAATTCATGCGGTTGCAATCGGAGATAATTTGGAGAGTTACATCGTTCGCTCAATTCAAGAGCAAAGCAATAATATTCAGTCACTCGGACTTACACCGAGCATGTTTCAATCATTAACAGAGCAGCTTACGGCAGCGCTGAATACTTTTGAGCAGTACGGTTATTTACCCGTACTGCTTACGCAAGC
>WFQV01000346.1 GCA_015486905.1 Melioribacteraceae bacterium
TTAGTTGAATAAAATTCGCGCATTCGCGGCTTTTCCGGAGGCTGGTAACTTACGACTTAAGACTCGTCACTTAAGACTTACTACTCATCAATCGTAATTCGTTCGGTCTTCGTTTAGGGGTTTAGTTCGCCTTCGGCGGTTTAGAAGTTTAGAGGTTCAAAGGTACAAAGGTACAGAGGAATAGAGGGCATGAAATTATGAATGTTGAACCTGCCTGCCGGTAGGCAGGTTAAAAATTTTCTGTTATCAGCTATCCAATCATCCAACCATTTTTTCCCTCTTTGCCTTTTAACCTTTCGTTCACAATTTACAATTCACTGTTAACTATTACTTTGTACCTTTGAACCCCCAACAAACAAACACTAAGAACCAAAAACAAACGAGTAACAAGTTTGTCTGTTCACTGTTATTTGTTCTCTACTATCTGTCTAAGAATCGCTTGCAATATTTCGCCTGCTTTACCGATTAACGAAAGGTTTACCGAAGGTGTCAGCTCGGTAGGTTGAATGTTTATTTCCACCAAATATGCTCCGGATTTTTTAGCTGTAATCGGGATGTACGCTGCAGGATAGACAACCGCCGAAGTGCCCACCACAAAACAAATATTGCATTGTTCCGCTGCTTTTTGTGCAGAGGCTAATACGTCCGAGGGTAGCATTTCACCGAACCAAACCACATCGGGACGGATAAGACCGCCGCATTTGGGGCAACGCGGTACTTTGTTTTCGGATTTAAATTGTGCGGTATCGTAAAACGTTTTACAATTAATGCAATAACTTCTTTCGATATTGCCGTGAAGTTCATAAACTTCTTTACTTCCTGCCCTCTTGTGGAGATTGTCAATATTCTGTGTAACTACAACGACCTCTTTGAAATAATTTTCCATTGCAACAATTGCCAAATGGCCGGGATTGGGAGCGGCATCGCGGATTATTTTTCGCCTATATTGATACCACTCCCATACTCTGTCGGGGTTTTCCAAAAAAGCGTCAAAATTTGCAAGCTCTTCCGCACGATAATTTTTCCACAAACCATCCTTGCCCCGGAATGTGGGAATACCGCTCTCGGCTGAAATTCCCGCACCGGTAAAAAACAAAACCGATTCCGATTTTTCTAACTTTTCAATGAATTCCTGCGGAAATTCCATCGGACTTAATTAAGTTCGTCCTCGACTTCCTTCAGAAGTTTCTTTGAATCTTTGAGTTTCTGCGGATCGTCACGCTCTTGAATTTTACAGCTAAGCGCTTTGTCCAGCATTTCTTTTGCTTTTTTGTACTGGTCTTCTCTGTAAAGAGCCTTTGCGTAGTCGTAATAGAACATAATGTAATTGGGATACATTTGAACGGCTTTTTTGTAATGAACCAAAGCAGTGTCAATATCCGCCCAGCCAAGTCCCAAAACGGACAATGCCGGTTTCCACTTTTCGCTCAGCTTTGCGTGGGTCCTTGCCAAGATGTAATGCGTTAGTGCCATGTCGTAAACAGTACCGTTATTCAACTTAAGCGATTTCCGGCAGTCATCTCGTACTTTGGTAACAACGCCCGCTACCGAGAAAACACCTTTAAACAATGCAATTCTACCGTTAACAATTGCTCTTCTCAAATAAGCTCTTGATTGGTTGGGCGCTAACCTAACGGCTTTTTCAGCATGAGCAAGAGCCACTTTGTAAGTAGCATACTGCTTGTCTTCCTGCTCGGATGTTTCCCTCGGCATGTGAGCGGCAATGTTGGAGTAAGCACGACTTAAGCGCCACTCGATTTCCCAATTGTTGGTGTCTAATTTTTCGGCTTGCAGCAAAACCTTCAACGCTCCGTCATCATTAAAGGCGTCGGTAATTGAATCCGCCTTGGCAATTAGTTGCTCAACTGTTTGAGAATAACTTTGCCCGCAGAAAAAGATAATTCCTACAAAAAGGATTGAGAAAATTCTTGCTTTCATAGTACCTCCCGAATTGTTTTTTATTTTTCTTCCGTTTCGTCTTCGGTCGAACGTTTCTTGTAAATCTGAGTTTCCGCCAA
>WFQV01000347.1 GCA_015486905.1 Melioribacteraceae bacterium
AAAAAAAAGATTTGATTGAGAATACTATTCAGCACTTTTGAAGATGTTCATTTTTCAAACCTATTCTCCCTTTCCCTCCTTCCATGCATGGATGGTTGGATGATTGGATGGTTGGATATTGTGCCGTCATTACGATTCCATAGTATACTTGGGAAGGCGGACAATCCATTCATCCATGCATCCATGCATCCAATCATCAATTTATGCAAGGTTCTCGATTTGACAATAATAAGCCTAATGCCTTGCGTCTTACCTCTTGAGTCTCGCGTTTAACCATTTCTTGTTTCTTCTTTCTTATTTTTTTATTTTTTCCACAGATTTTAAACCAGCACCAATCCAATCTTTGTTTTTTCTCAATTTTTATTCTTGACATTTTTGTCAAGTATGCTTAGTTTACGGGCAGAATTTTTAGAAGTATTGTAGAATTTGAGACATTGTGTGAGCAAGGATTTGAGCGGATGAAAAAGAATTTTTCTTTCCTCTTTCCTTCTAAAAAAATTTAATAAAGGTGTTCAAAATGCAAGATGAAATAAAAACGGTGGAAGAGCTATCTCAAACCGAATATAAATGGGGATTCGTAACGGATATTGAAGTGGACGAAATTCCCAAGGGGCTTAACGAAGACATTATCAGAATGATTTCGTCAAAGAAAGAAGAGCCGGAATGGGTGCTTGAATGGCGACTCAAAGCCTTTCACCATTGGCAAAAATTGGAAGAGCCCAAGTGGGGTAAGGTCAAATATCCGCCGATTGATTACCAGGAAATTCGCTATTATTCGGCACCGAAGCAAAAGCCGAAACTAAACAGTCTCGACGAAGTTGACCCGGAACTTCTTAAAACTTTCGAGAAGTTAGGCATTCCTTTGGAGGAGCAAAAAATCTTGGCGGGTGTAGCTGTCGATGCGGTTTTCGATTCCGTCTCCGTTGCTACAACTTTCAAGGAAACCCTTAAAGAGCATGGAATTATTTTCTGCTCCATTTCCGAAGCAATACGTGATTATCCGTATTTGGTTAAAAAATATTTAGGTTCGGTTGTACCTTACACGGACAATTATTTCGCCGCATTAAACGCTGCCGTTTTCAGTGACGGTTCGTTTGCTTACATTCCCAAAGGTGTCCGCTGTCCGATGGAATTAAGCAGTTATTTTAGAATAAACGCTTTGGGAACGGGACAATTCGAACGCACGCTAATTGTAGCCGAGGAAGGTTCTTACGTAAGTTACCTTGAAGGCTGTACCGCTCCACAGCGTGACGAGAATCAACTCCACGCCGCAGTGGTAGAACTTATTGCCCTCGACAACGCCGAAATTAAATATTCAACGGTACAAAACTGGTATCCCGGAGACAAAGACGGGAAAGGCGGAATTTACAATTTTGTTACCAAACGCGGCGCTTGCAGGGGAGTTAATTCGAAAATCTCTTGGACTCAAGTGGAGACAGGTTCGGCAATTACTTGGAAATATCCTTCTACAATTTTACAGGGAGACAATTCAATCGGAGAGTTTTATTCCGTCGCCGTTACCAATAATCACCAGCAGGCGGATACCGGTACCAAAATGATTCACATCGGTAAAAATACACGCAGTACAATTGTTTCAAAGGGCATTTCGGCCGGGCACAGCGACAACTCCTACCGCGGACTTGTAAAAGTTGCCAAAACCGCCGAAGGTGCAAGGAACTACTCCCAGTGCGATTCAATGCTGATGAGCGACACTTGCGGCGCACACACTTTTCCTTACATAGAAGTTGAAAATAAGACCGCGACGGTTGAACATGAAGCTACAACTTCAAAAGTTTCGGACGACCAAATATTTTATTTGAATCAACGCGGAATCTCAACCGAAGATGCGGTAAACATGATTGTTAACGGATTCTGCAAAGAAGTTTTTAAAGAACTGCCAATGGAATTTGCAGTAGAAGCACAAAAACTTCTCGCCATTTCACTTGAAGGCAGTGTCGGATGATTTTTTAACAATAGAAAGAGAAGATTACAATGTTGAAAATTAATAATTTACATGCAAACGTTGAAAGCAACGAAATTCTTAAAGGGATAAATCTTGAAGTAAAACCCGGAGAGGTTCACGCAATAATGGGACCGAACGGTTCGGGTAAAAGCACACTGGCAAACGTCCTTGCCGGTAATGAAGTTTACAATGTTACCGAAGGCGAAGTGATTTTCGAAGGGAAGAACCTTTTAGGGCTGGCGCCTGAAGACCGCGCCCGCGAAGGAATTTTCCTTGCGTTTCAATACCCGGTTGAAATTCCCGGAATTACAAACACTACTTTCTTAAAGACAGCAATCGATGAAATAAGGAAATACAAAGGTCTGCCGGAAATTTCCGCAAAAGAGTTTTTAGATTTGCTTAAAGAGAAGGCGGCAATATTGGGGCTGGACACCTCGATGACAAGCCGTGAGGTGAACGTCGGTTTTTCCGGTGGCGAGAAAAAACGGAATGAAATTCTGCAGCTTTTAATGCTTAATCCCAAGTTAGCTCTTTTGGACGAAACGGACTCGGGCTTAGATATTGACGCATTGCGAATTGTAGCTAACGGTGTAAATAAATTCCGCTCGGAAAACAACGCCGTTTTACTTATAACCCATTACCAGCGACTTTTAAATTACATCGTTCCCGATTTTGTTCACGTCCTTTACAAAGGAAGAATCATTAAAAGCGGCGGAAAAGATTTGGCTTTGGAACTTGAAGAGAAAGGTTACGACTGGCTTAAGAACGAAAATTACGAAACCGCCTCGGTTTAGGAGTTTAAGATGAAAAGAAGAAGAGAAATTGAAGAAGCCGTTAACTGGTATAAAAATAAATTTAACGAATTTGAGAACAGATTAAACGGAGAGAAGGAAAAATTTACTCACAATCTCCGCAGGCAGGGAATTTCACGATTAGAAGAAATCGGCTTCCCCACATTAAAAACGGAAGAATGGAAATACACAAACATTCTTCCGATTATTAAAACCAATTTCGAACCCGTTACTTGGAAAAGCAAAGCAAATTTTGATTTAAGCAAAAATTTTTTGACAGACTTAGATTCCGAGAGTATTGTTTTTTACAACGGTACACTTCAGGAAAACAATTCCGTGCTTTCCGATTTACCCGAAGGAATGATTATTGACAGTCTTCAAAACGCTGTGAAGAAGCATCCTGATTTGGTTCAAAAACACTTAGGGAAATATTTGAAAATGGATTCCGGTTTCGACGCAATTAATTCGGCGTACTTAAAAGACGGGATTTTCATTTACCTACCGAAGAACACTGTTGTTAAAAAAACGTTACAAATTCTTTTTTACACCGATTACGAAAACGGAATGGTAACTTACCGAAATTTAATTGTAACGGAAAATAATTCGGAAGCAAAAATCATCTTAAACCACACGGGAGAGGGTGAAAAAAAATATTTTGTCAGCTCGGTCAATGAAATTTCAGTGGGTGAAGATTCGAGCCTGAGACTCTATTCGCTTCAATCCGAAAGTGAGAATGCTTACCATATAGACAAATCGGAAATAAAAATAAAAAACTCCGGAACGTTCAAGCATTATTCTTTTTCGTTCGGTAGTAAGATTGCCCGTAATGATATTATCGCACATATCGATGGCGAAAACGTTGACTGCAATTTGTACGGACTTTATTTGGGCAAGGGCAGGCAGCACATCGACAATCACACATTCATTAACCATTCCAAGCCTAATAGCTTCAGCGAAGAACTTTACAAAGGAATTCTGGATGACGAATCGCACGGCGTCTTCGACGGTAAAATTTTGGTTAGTCCTAACGCTCAAAAAACCAACGCTTACCAATCCAACAAAAACGTTTTGCTTTCCGATTCGGCAACCGTTGACACCAAACCGCAGTTGGAAATTTACGCCGACGATGTAAAATGTTCCCATGGTGCAACCGTAGGCAGTCTGGATGAGGAGCAATTTTTCTACATCATTTCAAGGGGAATTCCGAAGAACATTGCCCGCTCGATGTTAATAAAAGCTTTCACTAACGACGTGTTGACAAAAGTAGAAATAGAAAAATTGAGAGAACCGCTTAATCAAACAATTTTTCAATATCTTCAGGGAGTTTAATTCTAATGGAAACGGGAGAGAAAGGAGTGAAATTTGACGTTCAAAAAATAAGGGAACAATTTCCGATTCTTAACCGGGAAGTAAACGGCAAACAGTTAGTTTACTTCGACAATGCTGCAACCACCCAAAAACCACAGCGTGTAATTGACGCAGTAAAAAATTACTACGAATTTGAAAACGCCAATGTCCATAGGGGTATTCACTACCTTAGTGAATTGGCAACCGACAAATACGAGGACTCCAGGGTTAAGGTTCAGAAATTTTTGAACGCAAAGGAATCTTCCGAAATTGTTTTTACGAGAGGGACAACCGAGGGAATAAACCTCCTTTCGGTTTCGCTTTGTCGAGATGACTTTTTCAAGGAAGGTGACGAAATAATTATTTCCAATATGGAGCATCACTCTAATATCGTTCCTTGGCAATTGATTGCCAAAAGGACGGGAATAAAATTAAAAGTCGTACCAATAACCGATGCGGGTGAACTTGATTTTGATGCTTACAAGAATCTTTTCTCTTCAAAAACAAAATTTGTTTCGCTTGTGCACGTTTCCAACACTTTGGGTACAATCAATCCGGTAAAAGAAGCTATTAAAATTGCTCACGAAAACGATGTGCCCGTTTTAATCGATGGCGCTCAAGCCACAGCGCATTTCCCCCTTGACGTACAGGATTTGGATTGCGATTTTTACGTTTTCTCCGGACACAAAACATTCGGACCTACCGGTATCGGAGCTCTTTATGGGAAGAAAGAATTTCTTGAGAAACTTCCACCCTACCAGGGGGGCGGCGAAATGATTAGAGACGTCACATTTGAAAAAACCACTTACGAAGGCACTCCTCTAAAATTTGAAGCCGGAACGCCAAATATCGCAGGAAGCATTGCCTTAGGCGAAGCGTTGGATTTCTTGAGCGGTTTGGACAGAGAAGAAGTGGAAACACACGAAAATGAACTTTTAAAATACGCAACACAAAAAATATCCGAAATTAAAAAAGTTAGAATTATCGGAACGGCACCGAATAAATCGGCGGTTATCTCGTTCGTTGTTGACGGAATTCACCATTACGACATAGGTACAATGATGGATACTTACGGCATTGCTTTGCGCACGGGGCATCATTGCACACAACCGATAATGGCAAGGTACGGAGTTACCGGTACGGCGAGAGCATCTTTTGCACTTTACAATACGAAAGAAGAAATTGACAATTTTATTGACGCATTGAACAAAATTATTAAAATGTTTAGTTAGATGAAATGGACGAAAAAGCAGAATTAAAAAGAAGAATTATTAATACATTAAAAACAATATACGACCCGGAAATTCCGGTGGATATTTGGGAATTGGGTCTCGTTTACGAATTGGACTTGGACGATGAGGGAAATGTTTACGTTAAAATGACTTTAACTTCCCCCGCCTGCCCCGTTGCGGAATCTTTACCGCCTGAGGTTCAGGGAAGACTTAAAATGATTGAAGGGGTTAAAGACGTTTACGTGGATTTGGTTTGGAGTCCCCCTTGGAATTTGGATATGATGACCGAGGAAGCAAAATTAAAATTAGGTTACCTTTAAGGAAGAAATAATAAAATGAAATTCTCTTCACAAGAAGTTTACGGATTACGCCTTTTGCTTCGTCTTGCGAAAGCATACGATGAGGGAAGAAGTTTAACCATTCCCGAAATAAGCAAAGCAGAAGGAATAAGCGAGGCGAACACCGCCAAGATATTACGCATACTTAGATTGGGCGGACTTTTGGAAAGCGAGCGCGGACACCTCGGCGGTTACTCTCTTACAAGGGCACCGGAAAATATTTTCATCAGCGAAATATTAACTATTCTCGGCGGCAAACTATTCAGCAATGAATTTTGTAAAACTTACAGCGGCAATAAAAAAATCTGCATTAACTCTCTGGACTGCTCAATCCGTTCTTTGTGGAAAATAATTCAGGAAACGATAGATAACGTCACTGGAAATATTTCTCTTAGAGACCTTCAAATTCCCGAGAAAGACATCTTAAAGAAATTCCCCCTCGAAGTGATTTCTTCCTAATTCTAAATTAAAGACAGCATCGGTCTATTATTGCACTTTACTCTTGACTTCTTCAACAAACATCAACATCTTTTTGTAATGACTTCCCCGCCAGTAAACCTTTCGACAATTTTGGCAAATGAAAAATTCGTTGTAAAATTTTTTTACTTTGGGCGGTAAAACTTCTTCCACTTCCTTTTTGGAAATCGGTTCCAAAGAAGAATTACAAAGCAGACAACGAGAGAATTCACGAATTTCATTTTGCAGATTAAACCTTTTTATTATTTCGGTAATTTGTTCTTCCGCCCTTGTGCTGCGAACGTAATAACCGTGGGTTACAATATTCCTCTTCAATATTCCCAAATCCCTTGTTAGAATTGTTCGATGTTCCGCTACGGAAATACGGATTATTTCCTCATCGTCGTAGTGCTTTTCGTAATGTGTATCGAATCCGAAAAGACGCATTAGTTTAGCTAATTTTCCGAGATGAACATCCAATACGAATTTCGGCTCCCTCAATGGTTCCGGGCGCAGATGTTGAACATCCGAAATATCCAACGATTCGAACACGGGGTAAATGCTAACGTCGTCCCCCTCTTTTAAAATGTAATCGAAATCCACCGAATTGCCGTTAATAAGAATTAAATCTATTTCCGTATGCGGCACTCCGAGGGATTGCACAAAATCTTTTACCGACTGCCTCGGTTGGATTTCTGTTCCAAACCTTCTTTTTCTCTTTTCGGCCGGAAGGAAATCATTAAGCTCTTCGTAAAATCTTATTGTAATGTACAAAGGCATAAAATTGTTTCGCTATTAATCAAAAACTCAAGCTAAAAATAAACAGCCTCCTTTTTACAACCAAATAATGTTGAGTTTTGGTTTTACTTTAGCAAATTCTTTATCACCCGTTACAAGTTTTGCTTTTTGACTAATGGAGAGTGCGGCGGCGAAAGCATCGGCATAACTCAACTTGTTAAATGCCTTAATTCTTCCAGCGGCTAATGTGCTTTCTTTATCAGCGTCAACTATCTTAATCGGATATCTATCTATTGTTTTCAAATAAAGATTTGCGCTATTTTCTCCTTGTTCTCGTAAGACTATGTAATAAATCTCCGCCCAATTAACGACGCTCATCAAAATTTCCGCTCTATCGTTAAGTGCATCTTTTAATATTTTCGCTACTGTCTCAGCTCCTTTTTCTCCTTCCAAATAAGCAATCATTGCGTAAGAGTCGAAAACGAAAATTCTTTGTTTCACCGCTTTTTCTCCCTCTCTTTCTCTGCCTTAAGTTTTGAAAGGAGTTTTCCCTTCTTTCCCAAAATGCCGATATTTTTTTCAATTATTTCATCTGTTATCGGCAATATTTTTATCTCACCATCCTCCTCGAAAAATTGAATTTTCACACCTGGCTTTATTCCGAATTTACTCCTTAATTTAGCAGGGATTACTATTTGTCCCTTAGCAGTAACCGTTGAAATATTCATAATACATCCTTTTTTATTTTACCCAAATTTAATATTGTAATACTTTATTTTCAAGTATTACAAATTATTACTTTTTCAACACAAAGGAGAGGCGAAAGGAAAAACTATGTACATGTTTAAAATCAGTGGCAAAAAGAAATAAGAAAAATATCAAGACAAAATATTCATTTCTAAAGACTCATTATAAAATAGAAGTGATAAATTCAACTGCTACCACAGTTGTTTCTTTTTATTTTATCTTTTTTCCCCGAATTCCATTCGGGGTTATTAGGATTTCAACTGCTTTGCAGTTTATTTTTCTTGAAATTACTCAAATAGATATATAGTACAAAGAAGCGCGAAGCGCTTCAATTTCAATAACTGCGGGCGAAACCCGCAGAATAGGACAACGATTAAAAGGGGAACTGCGAAAGCAGTTCAATTATGCGTGTGTCAATACCATTCCAAAAAAGAAAAATATTGCCACTAAATTTGAACATTTACCAAAAACCATTAAATTTCTTTAATCTTCATCCAGGTTAGATGCTCATTTCCTCAACTTTTTCTCTAAATTTGGGAAATAATTTTAGAATATTTTAGAGAATAAATTAAAATGGGAAATTCGGAAAAGTGGCTTGAATGGGCAAGGGAAATTCAAGCTTTGGCACAGACCGGTTTAACTTACGCACCTAATCATTACGAGGAAGAAAGGAACAAACGACTCTTGGAAATTGCGGCGGAAATTGTTTCGGAATATTCCACTCTCGAATTCAAAGAAACAGCAAAGGTTTTCATGGCACAGCCAGGTTATGCCACACCAAAAGTTGACGTACGTGCCGCCGTAGTAAAAGACGGAAAAATTCTGCTGGTTCGTGAAATAAGCGACGGCCGTTGGTCGATGCCGGGGGGCTGGGCGGATGTGGGAGACTTTCCGGCACAGGCCGCAGAACGTGAAGCGCTCGAGGAAAGCGGTTTTGAAGTAAAAGCTAAAAAAGTAATCGGGGTGTTCGATGCAAACCGTAACGGCAGACCGATGGAATTTTTCCACGCAGTCAAAATTGTTTACCTCTGCAATTTAATCGGTGGTGAAGCAAAAGCAAGCGATGAAACTTCCGAAGTTGCCTTCTTCGAATTTAATAATCTTCCGCCATTATCCGAGAACAGAACGAATTTGAAACATTTGAATGAAATTCAAGCTCATTTAAAAAATCCTGCACGCGCGGCTTATTTCGAATGAAAGGAAAAAGTAATAAAGATGTTCGAATGTGATTTCCCTTTTAAAATTTAAGCGTGTCAATTTTCATCCGATATTCGGCTTTTCCTAATTTACGAACTTTGCCTACTCAGCCTAATTCAGAGTCCGATTTTAATTTGTTCGATTGTAAATTTAGAGTGACGCAGAGAATGAATTTTGTTGGGGACGGGAATAGTAATTTCTTTGTTCACGTATTGTTCGAATTCGTCACGGAATCTTTCAATCATGAATTTGACAGGCCAGGCGGCAGCGTCTCCCAAAGCACAAACAGTACGTCCTTCAATGTTCTTGGCAACGTCAACCAACAAATCCAAGTCTTTGGAAGTTCCTTGTCCGTTCTTAATCCGACGTAGTATTTTCTCCATCCAACCTGTACCTTCGCGGCAGGGGGTGCACTGCCCGCAACTTTCGTGGTGGTAAAAATGCGAGATGCGAAGCAGAACATCCAAAAGATTTGTATCTTCATCCATTACCATAATACCGGCGGTACCAATTAACGAACCCGCTTCCCTTAAAGAGTCGGCATCCATTTTTACACCTTCGATACTGTCCCCGCGTAACGGCGGCATTGACGAGCCGCCCGGAATCACACATTTAATTTTTTTGTTACCGGGAACTCCACCGGCGTAATTGTAAATAATATCGGTCAAAAGTGTTCCGGTTGGTAATTCGTAAACGCCGGGTTTATTTACATGACCGCTAACGCCGAAGAGAAGCGTGCCGGGATGTTTTGGCGCGCCGATGGAAGCAAACCAATCTCCACCGTTTGCAATTATTTTAGGAACATTAGTAATTGTCTCAACATTATTAATTGTAGTGGGATTTCCCCACAAACCGTTTTGTGCGGGGAAGGGTGGTTTAACTCTCGGGTAACCGCGCTTGCCTTCAATCGAATTCATTAAGGCGGATTCCTCGCCGCAGATGTAAGCACCGGCGCCGCGGTGAATGTAAACATCACAATAAAAATCGGTGTTAAAAGTCTCCCGCATCTCTTCGCCAATGTGCCCGCGTTCGTAATTGGCATCCAATGCTTTTTGTAGTAATTGAATCCAATGATAGTATTCCCCGCGAATATAAATGTAAACGGTCTGAGCTTGAATTGCATAAGCGGAAATAATAATTCCTTCAATTAATTGGTGAGGATTCCTCTCGAATATTTGTCTGTCTTTGAAAGAGCCCGGTTCGCTTTCGTCGCCGTTAACAGCCAAGTAATGCGGTTTAGTTTTGGTACGCGGCATAAAGCTCCATTTGAGTCCGGTAAAAAATCCCGCTCCGCCTCGTCCGCGCAAACCGGATTTTTTAACCTCTTCAATCACCTCTTCCTTCGACATTTTAAATGCCTTTTTAGCGGCTTCAAATCCACCGTTGGCAATGTAAACGTCAAGGTCGTCCAAATTGGGAATGTCAGGTAATACTATCTTTTCCATTATTTAAGCGATTCCAAAATTTCTAAAACTTTTTCTTTGGTCATATTTTCGAAATATTCATTGTTGATTGCAATCATAGGCGCACCACCGCAAGCACCCATGCACTCAACTTCTTCGATGGAAAATTTACCATCCTCGGTAACTTCCATATTGTCAATTCCGAGCTTGCTTTTTATTGTGTCGAAAATTTCGTATCCGCCACGCAACATGCAAGAAACGTTGGTACATACCTGAATATGATACTTCCCCATCGGCTTTTGGTGGTACATGGTGTAAAAAGTAACAACACCAAGCACATCGGTTTTGGGGACATCCAGGACTCGGGAAATTTCTTCCATTACCTCTTCGCTAATATAGCCGTTTTGTTCCTGCCCAATGTAGCAGGCATCCATTACCGCAGCCAAAGAGGTGGGGTATTTTTTCTTCGCTTCTTCTATTTTCTTAAGATTTTCTTCCGTAAAATGAAAAGGCATTTCTTTTAATCCTTATTAGAATTTTTCTACTTATCAGCCTCACCCATTACAGGGTCGAGGCTGCCGATTATTGCAACCAAATCGGAAATCATTTGATTCTTACAAACAATAGGTAAAGCTTGGAGATTACAAAACGAAGGTGAACGGATTTTTAATTTCCACGGGCTGCCTGTACCGTTGCTTACAAAGTAAAAGCCCAATTCACCTTTAGGATTTTCAACCGAGAAGAATGTGTCTCCCTCAGGTGGATTTATTCCGAAGTTCACCAACATAAAATCGTGAATCAGTTCTTCCATTCTTGTGTAAATTTCCGTCTTATGAGGGAGAACAAATTTCGGTTCGTTAGCAATTACTTCCCCTTCCGGTATTTTCTCCAAAGCCTGCCTAATAATTTTAACACTCTCGTGAATTTCGTCAATCCGTACAAAATACCTGGCAAGTGCATCGCCTTCGTTGTAAACAGGGACATTGAAATCCATTTCGTCGTAATAAAGATACGGCTGTGCACGGCGGACGTCGAAGTCCACACCCGAACCGCGAAGATTGGGTCCTGTAACACCGAGGGCAATTGCGTCTTCCTTAGGCAGAATTCCAATTCCGTCCAACCTTTGAACGAAAATTTTATTTTTATGAAGCAACTTTTCGAAATCTTCAACGGCAGGGACAAATTTATCCAAGAAATCGAGAATCATTTTTTTAACTTCGTCAGTCATATCGGATGCAACGCCGCCGATGCGCGTGTAACTTGTGGTAAAGCGTGCACCGCAAAGAATGTCGAAAATATTTTGGATGTTTTCCCTTTCACGGAAAGTCCACATAAAAGGAGTAATAGCTCCGATGTCCAGGACAAATGTTCCAACCGCAACCAAATGTCCCATTAGTCGGGCAAGCTCGGCAATAATCATTCTTATGTACTGAGCGCGTTTGGGAGCTTCGATGCCGGCTAATTTTTCAACCGCTAAAACGTAAGCGACATTGTTTGCCAAGTTCGCCGTGTAATCCAACCTATCGGTGTGGGGAATGTAATCGTAATAGGTCATATTCTCAGCCATTTTCTCGTAACCGCGGTGGAGGTAGCCAAGCTCAGGCACTGCGGCAATAATTGTTTCGCCGTCGAGCCTTACCAACAATCTCAGAACACCGTGAGTTGCAGGATGCTGAGGACCAATGTTAAGAATCATCTCATTTTCGAGAGCATCTTCCAAAGTAATGTCAGACCTTTGTGCAATCAGTGCCTTCAGAAGTTTTTCGTCTTTTGTAATATCAATATCTGTTTTCATCTTGCTTGTTTTTTTCTGGTAAAGGTAAAGAACCGGGAATCCCCCGGAGTGGGAATTCTTTTCTAAGCGGATGATACTCGAATTCTTCGGGCATATACATTCTTCTCAAATCGGGATGTCCCGTAAAAATAATACCGTACATATCGTAAGTTTCACGTTCGTACCAATTCGCTCCGGTCCAGACGGAAGCGACCGACGGGACTTCTTCCCCATCCAAATTGACTTTGATTCTAATGCGGAAATTATTTTTCAACGAATAAATGTGGTAAACAACCGTAAATCTGTTTTCGCGTTTTGCCCAATCAATAGCAGTAACGTCTTCAATTAAATCGAACGCAAGTTCTTCATCTTCTTTTAATATCTTTGCCACATCGGTAATTTTTTCGGTCGGGACAATGATTGTAAAGTCCCCTCTGAATTCCGAGGTTTCCAAAATTAAATTTTCATTTTCTTTTTTAAGGCGGGCAATTATCTTTTCTTTCAAATCCATAATCCAAATTAACCTTTAGCTTGCTCAAAGTTAGGGACTACAATATCGGTTAAATTTCTACTTCTCGTTTTTTCCACTTTCTTTTGAATCAACAACAAAGCGTTCAACAAATTATCAGGTCTCGGTGGACATCCGGCAGTGTAAGCATCTACAGGTAAAAATTGATCAATACCTTGAACAACGTTGTAACTTCTGTAAAGCCCCCCGGTGGATGCACAAGCGCCCATTGCAATCACCCATTTGGGGTCGGGCATTTGGTCGTAAATCCTGCGGACCACTTGAGCCATCTTGTAAGTTACCGTACCGGCTACAATCATTAAATCGCACTGCCTGGGTGTAAAGCGCATTACCTCGGCGCCGAAGCGAGCCATGTCATATTTCGGGTCGACGGCAGACATCATTTCAATCGCACAGCATGAAATGCCCATAGGCATTGGCCAAAGTGAATTTTTACGCGCCCATGCAAGAATTGCATCTATCTTAGTTGTAAAAAATCCATCGGATTTTAACATTGCTTCTAATCCCACTTCAATCCTCCTTTACGGTAGATGTACAGAAAACCGAGCTCCAAAACCACTAAAAAGATAAACATCGGCCAGAATGCAAACATCCCTTTCTCGCTTAACAATCTCTTGAACTCCACTCCCCAGGGGTAAACAAATATTACTTCAATATCGAAGATGATGAAAATCATCGCAACGACGTAATACTTAATTGAAATTCTTTCCTTCGCAGTACCAATTGGGTTCTTACCGCTTTCGTAAGGCATCTCTTTAGCTTTAGTGGGGCGTTTGGGGCCGAAAATTTCAGAGGAAAAAATAATTGCCACTGCAATTATCACCGCAACAGTAAGTACTAAAAAAATAGGAACGTAATCCGTCAGCATATTTATTCCACTTAAAATGTGTCTTGTTTTATTTTGCGAAAATTATCTAAAAATTGTTTGAAAGTCAATTTAAGCAGCAAAAAATCATCTCTTTATTTTAACTTTCCTAAACCGGTACAAGTTTAAATTTGGTTGCAATATTTTTCCCACTTAGAATGGTATTGACACACGCATAATTGAACTGCTTCCGCAGTTCTTCTTTTAAGCGTTGTTCTTTTCTGCGGGTTTCGCCCGCAGTGATTGAAATTGAAGCACTTCGCGCTTCTTTGTACTATCAATATCTATTTGAATAATTTCAAGAAAAATAAACTGCGAAGCAGTTGAAATCATAATAACCCCGAATGGAATTCGGGGAAAAAGATAAAATAAAAATAAGCAACTGCGGTAG
>WFQV01000348.1 GCA_015486905.1 Melioribacteraceae bacterium
GCCGTTCCGCCTTTGTAATGGCAGTCCTCACATTTTGTTGTCATTGCTCCGGCTTCAAGCATCGAATTGTATTCTGTCCCGTTACCGTGCATCTCGTCGGCATTGTGGCAATCCCAACATTTCATTCCGGCGTCTCTGTGAACATCCGGGAGCTGAAGTTTGTTAGCTTCCAAAGCCTGGCGACCGTGACACGTGTAACATTGGGAGACCTTGAGCGAATCGATGCTAAAGTTTGAGTTAGTTGCGTGACAATCCAAACAACTTGGGGCATAATCGCCGGTGTAAGCGTTACCGTCTGCATTATGCGAGCCATGGCAGCCCTGACATCCCAAATCGGAAATCGGAACATTCGAAAAAGACTCGAAACCTCCGTTATCTTTGGAGTACCAAGTAGCCTTTCCGTTACGAGTTGCGTGAAGACTCGTAGAGAAATTTGACTGTGCATAAACAGTCGAAGCCATTAGACCAACTGCCAACAACGCAAATAAGAGTTTCATTGGCCTCATAAAGTTCCTCCTTGTTTTGATGATTTTATTTTATCCTTACGGATGTTGGTTTTATTTTGCTCTTTTAATTTTGAACCTAATAAAAAGAGAATTTTCTCAATGTTCTTGTCAGCCTCTATTTTAAGCGCTTTCTGAAAATAATCGTATCCCCTATTAATATCACAATATGACCAGAGAATCCCCAAAATTGTAAAAGTCAATGCACTCTCACTTTTTAGGGGAAAGTTTTTCTCCAATTCAAAAATAATTTCGTTACATGGACAATCCTCACCGATGATGTCCGTGTTAATTACAAAGTCAATGTCCTCTTGAATCAATTTTAGGAATTCATGAATAGCCCGCTCGTATTTGCCCGTTTGGGTGTAACAAACAATTATCTTTTTTCTAAGAATCTTATTGTCGGGATATTTTGCAAGGCACTCTTCGTACTCTTTTTCCGCACCGCTAAAATTTCTTCCTAAAAAATATTGATTTCCAAGCATCTCGCTCATAGTAAAAAGGACCTTTACTTATTGTAAATTAATAAGCAAACGGAGTGCCAACGCGAATTCTTTGAAAAAACGCACTTTTTAACTAAGGTGGTGAAACGATTTGTTTCGTAACCGGGGGAAATATTTACCACTCTCTTTCTAATTTATTCTGAACAAAGGAGTTGGGGGAACGAAACTTCTTGTTTCAATGTATTGAAACAGTGAAACGGATTCAGTTTGCTATCTGTAATCTTTTCATTTTCCGCCAGAGTGTCGTTCTGCCGATTCCAAGTTCATCCGCCGCTTTGGTTTTGTTCCATTTGTTTTTATTTAAAATATTTAAGATTTTCATACGCTCCGGTTCGTCGTCGCAGGAGTAATATTTATTTAAAGAGATAGAGGCTTTGAATTTTTCCCTAATTTGAGCTGGGAGTTTCTGTGAAGTAATAATACTTCCGTTACAACGCACAAAAGCATATTCAATAACATTTTCCAACTCCCTTACATTTCCCGGCCATTCGTGATACATTAAAATATCCATTGCACCGTCTTCGATGTCGGTTATCTCTTTTTTGTAAAGAATTGAAAACCTGCGGATGAAATATTTTACCAAAGGGACTAAATCTTCCATCCTTTCCCGCAGCGGCGGGACGGTAATAGGAATAACATTCAAGCGGTAGTAAAGGTCTTCCCGAAAAATTTCTTCTTTAAGAGCTTTCTCAATGTTTCGGTTTGTTGCGGCAATTACACGTACGTCTACGTGCCGGGTTGTGGATTCGCCGACACGTTCGAATGTCCCTTCCTGCAAAACCCGTAAAAGTTGAAGCTGCATCTGAAGCGGCATTTCCGCTACTTCGTCCAGGAAAATTGTTCCGCCGTCTGCAAGTTCAAATCTTCCCTTTCGGTCTCTAATGGCGTCCGTAAAAGCGCCTTTAACGTGCCCGAAAAGTTCGCTCGCAAGGAGATGTGGCGGAAAGACGGAAACGTTTACTTTAATGTAAGGTTTGTTCTTTCTGCTTGAAGTTTTTTGTACCGCATCGGCAATTATTTCCTTACCCGTACCGGATTTGCCCTGAATTAAAACGGAAGCGTCGGAATCTTTTATCTCATCAATTAAATTAAAAATATCCTTCATCTTTTTACTATGCCCAATTACGCCGTGAAAGTCCGTAACCTTTTCAATACTTTTTCTCATCTTCTCAAGTTCCGTAATATCCCTAAAAGAAATTATTCCGCCGGTTGGAATGTTTTCTCCGTTGTAAAGAACAGCGGCATTTAATTTAATTGGAACTCTTTGTCCCTCTTTAGATTCAATGTCCGATTCAAAATCGAAAACATTCTTTTGTGACTGCAAAGCAGAAGAAATGGGGCAATCCACATAACACCGGTCGGACTTAAAAACGTTCTTACAAAATTGCCCGATTACTTCCTCCCGACCGTAGCCCATTATTTTTTCAGCTGCGCGATTGAAAAAGTTAATGCGGAAATTCTTATCCACCGTAACAACGCCTTCTGCAATGGAATCCAAAATGTAGTCTTTTAATCTATCGTTAATCTTCATTTTTTACATTCCCCCAAAAGTTTTGTCACAATCCTCAACCTTAACCTTAACCTCAAAATAAAAAAATAACAAACCAATCATCCATTCATCCAACAATCCATTCATCCAATCAACCAACCAACTCGTCACCTGCCTACCGGCAGGCAGGTTCATAAATTAATAATCATTTCTTCCTGCCAAATCAAGACAACTTACTTGCCGAACACATTGATTTTTCCGTTAATATGTTTAGTAATATCTTTAATTGTCCCGTCCGTATTAACAACACCGTAGTGGCAGGCCGAGCAAGTTTTAGCTTGGGGATCCGTTCCTGCATTGGCATGACCACGCGGCGGCAGCAAATGACAACTGCCGCATTTGTCCTGTGTGCCGTCAACCTTGTTCCAAA
>WFQV01000349.1 GCA_015486905.1 Melioribacteraceae bacterium
ATATCCAACCATCCAACCATCCAATCATCCAATCATCCAATCATCCCTTTGTCCCTTTGAACCTCTAAACTTCTAAACCGCCGAAGGCGAACTAAACCTCTAAACGAAGAACAATCTAATTACGATTGACGAGTAGTAAGTCTTAAGTGACGAGTCTTAAGTCGTAAGTTACCGGCCTCCGGAATAGCCGCGAATGCTCGAATTTTATTAAACCAAGAACTAAGCACTAAGAACAAAGGACAATATAATTACGGGTGACGAGTAATCGAATGGCTTCAGACTTCTTACGTCTTACTTCTCGCGTCTGGCGATTAACGAGTGATAGGACGCTGATTTGATAGAACACGGATGACACGGACTGATGGGGTTTTCGCGGAGGGAATGGGAATCAGATTTTACAATTAAAAATTAAAAATTTTCTGTTCTCTCTAAGTGTTTCTAAACTTCTAAACCGCCGAACGCGAACTAAACCTCTAAACTAAGAACAAATGAATTACGATTGACGAGTACTCGAATGACCTCAAACTTCTTACGTCTCGCTTCTCGCGTCTTGCAATTAACGATTGACGAGTACCCAAATTACGAACGATGAGCGCTGTTCCCTGAACCTTTGCACCTCTAACAGCCAAGCACTACGCACCAAGCACGAATAAATCTACTTCCACACTCCTGCTATCTCGGTTCCGCAGTAAGGACACTTACCGTCTTTGATTTTATTGAAAATAATCGAATGCCAGTCCCGCCGGATTAAGGGTTCGCCGCAGTTGGGGCAGAAAGTCGTTTGTCCCTCGGGGCTGTGCACGTTCCCGACGTAAACGTAATTCAATCCCTCGGAAATCCCTATCTGTCTTGCTTTCTCAAGTGTTGAGTAAGGTGTCGGGGGTTTGTCCAGCATTTTAAAAGCAGGGTGAAATGCGGTAAAATGAAGAGGTGTCTCTTTCCCTAAATTTTTTAACACCCACTCGCTTAACTTGTGAAGCTCTTCTTCAGAGTCATTCTCACCCGGAATTAAAAGTGTAGTCAACTCAATCCAAACATCCGTCTCGTTTTTGAGCCAAAGGAGTGTATCTAAAACCGGTTGAAGATGGGAGAAGGTCAGCTTGTGATAAAATTCTTCCGTGAAGGCTTTCAAGTCAACATTTGCCGCATCGATGTAACGGTAAACATCCTTACGTGCTTCGGCTGTGATGTAGCCTGCCGTTACCATCACGGAGCGAATACCCTCCTCCCGTGCCAAGCGGGAAATGTCAATCACATATTCACCGAATATTGTGGGGTCGTTGTAAGTGTAGGCAATCGAAGGTGCGCCGTACTTTTTTGCCAGCGCAACCACATCTTCCGGTGTTGCATAAACGGAGTTAATCTCGTCGAGCTTTGCCTTGCTCATATGCCAATTTTGGCAGAACTTACAACCCAGGTTGCACCCGGCAGTACCGAAGCTCAGAACGTCGGTTCCGGGCAAAAAATGATTCAATGGTTTCTTTTCAATCGGGTCAAGTGCAAAACCCGTCGGGCGGGCGTAACCGGTTGAATAAAGTTTACCGCCGATATTTTCACGTATGTAGCAAAAGCCTTTTTGCCCTTCTCCTATTGTGCAGTAGCGAGGGCAAAGTGTACAGAGAATTTTACCGTTAGGTAAAGGTTCCCACCACTTGGCTAATTTGTAGCGTTCCATTTAATAGCCTTTACAAACCTCAAAACGAATCCACGTTTTTCTGCCTTTGTCCGTAATAGGAGCGCCGGCAGTAAAAAGAATTACGTCTTTATTTTTCAAATTTAAATTTTCTTTAATCTTCTCTTTAGCGAAGGAAGTTGCAGCTTCTTCGTCCGAAAAATCTTCAAGATAAAACGGAAGAATGCCTCTGTAAAGATTAAGGTTAAAGAGCGTTTCCAAATTGTCCGAAAAGGCAAATATCGGTATTTGGGGTCTGAATTTCCCCAACACACGTGCTTTCCTCCCGTAGTGTGTAAAGACCGCTATTGCCTTTGCGTTCACGTTTTTGGCTATGTCGGCAATACCCAAGCCGGAAGAATCGAAAAGATTATCCACAATATCTTCGGGGATTTTGTAATCCACCGAGGAAATAAATTCGGGGTTGCTTTCGGCAGCGCACAAAATATCGTTCATAATTTTAACCGTCTGCACGGGGTGTTTGCCGACGGAAGTTTCGCCGCTCAACATTACAACGTCGGTACCGTCGAAAACGGCGTTTGCCACATCCGAGGCTTCCGCCCTTGTGGGAACCGGGTTTTCAATCATCGATTCTAACATTTGTGTAGCGGTAATTACAAGTTTACCGACTGCGTTGCATTTTTTAATTATTTCTTTTTGAATTATCGGCACTCTTTGCGCTTTCATTTCAACGCCCAAATCGCCCCGGGCAACCATTATTCCATCCGTAACTTCAAGTATTTCGTCGAAAGAATCCACAGCTTCCGGTTTTTCGATTTTTGCAATTACAGGCAAGTCAAATCCTTTTTGCTCCATCCAAGTTTTTAATTGGAGAATATCTTCCGCCTTACGCACAAACGAAAGAGCAATAAAATCCACACCATGCTTGAGAGCAAATTCCAAATCCTCCTTGTCCTTTTCCGTCAATGCAGGTTCACTTATTTTCATTCCCGGCAGGTTCATTCCTTTGTGGGATTTCAACACACCGCCTTCTTCAATTCTACAAACAATCGACTTCTCTTTTTTCTCAATTACGGTCAGACGAAGCAAGCCGTCGTCCAACAAAATTACATCGTTAATCTGCGCATCTTTGGGTAGAAGTTTGTAAGAAGTTGAAATCAAATTCTCCGTGCCGGTAAGCTCATCGGTTGTAATTTCAATTGTTTCGCCCTCCTTCAGAAAAATTGCATCGTCTTTGATTTTACCAACGCGAATTTTAGGTCCCTGCAAGTCCGCCAAAACGGAAATCGGCAGCCCCGTTTGTTCGCGGACAGTTTTAATATTCTTAAAAACTTTCTCGAAGTAATTAAAATCTCCATGAGAGAAATTAAGCCTGAATGCGTTAACGCCGGCATTTACAAGCTCTTTCATTTTATCTGTCGAGTCGGAGGCAGGACCGATAGTAACCAATATTTTTGTATTTGCTCCAATCATTTTTTTGTCCCTTTCCTTTTTGTTGTCTTCTTCGGACTTTCCTGTTTGGGGAGCGTGGGCTTAATAAGTCTCCTCATCTCACGCAGCCTTTTTTCAACTTCACCGAAAACCGTATTTGCTTGGTAATGACCGCTTTTAGTAATCTTTCCCGATTTCACGCCGGTCAAAAGTTCAATTGCTTCCTCAACGGTTGAAATGGGGTAAATGTGAAATTCCTTGTTTTTAACCGCCTCAATCACTTCGTCCTTCAGCATTAAATCCTTCACATTTTGAATCGGGATAATAACGCCCTGTTTTTTGGTTAAGCCACGTTCTTTACACACATCGAAGAAGCCTTCGATTTTTTCATTTACTCCACCGATTGGCTGGATGTCTCCTTTCTGATTAACCGAACCGGTAATTGCAAAAGATTGTTTAATAGGGATGCCGGAAATAGTTGAAAGGAGGGCACAAATTTCTGTGACGGATGCGCTGTCGCCGTCAATCATTCCGTAGCCCTGCTCAAAGACCAAACTTGCGGTAAATGACGGGGGAATTTTTTTGCCGAACTTTTCCCTGAAATAACCGCCAATAATCAGAACGCCCTTGTTGTGAGTGCTTCCGCTAAGTCCCGCTTCACGCTCCACATTAATGATGTTTCCGTTACCGAGCGAGACCGAAGCAGTAATTCGCGTAGGCTTACCGAAGGAATATTTGCCGTTTGCAAAAACAGCCAGACCGTTAATTTGCCCAACGCGCGCGCCGTCAGTGTCAATCAATAAGACATCTTCCAAAATTGCTTCTTGGATTTTCGATTCGCCGAGTGAGTTCCTTTCCTTGTTTGCATCGTAAGCCTGCTGAACATGATAATCGGAAACTATTTTCTCGCCGTCATCCTCAGCCCAAAAACTTGCTTCACGAGTTAAATCCGCAATGTAAGCAAAGCGGGTGGTGAGTTTGTCCTTCCTTCCGGCATAGCGGGAACCGAACTCTGCAATTTTAGCAATTGCCGCCTTGTCAAATTCCAATAGACCTTCGGTTTTAATTAACTTTTTCACAAGCCTTGCGTATTCGTTTAAGGCCTGTTTGGTGCGCTTCATTTCGTAATCGAACTCGGCTTTAATTTTAAATAGTTTATTAAAGTCGTTTTCGTATTCGGACAGCAACGAATAGAGCTGGGCGCTGCCGATGAAAATGACCTTGGTTTTTATTTCAATAGGTTCCGGCTTTAATATGCTGGGCGAGAACTGGTAGAGGTTGGAGAAATCTTGAATTTGCAACGTACCGTAAAGCATTACTCTTTTAAGCGTTTTCCACACACCCGGCTCTGAGAAAGCATCCATTGCATTTAAAATCAAATAGCCTCCGTTTGCTCTCAGCAACGAGCCGGCTTTTATTTGTGAAAAGTCCGAGTACCATCCGCCCGAAGGGTCGAACGATTTTTCTATTATTCCGAAAAGATTTGTAAATGAAGGGGTTGTCTCTACAACCACCGGTCTTTCTTTTGTCTTCGAATTGTCGAGAATAACATTTACTTCGTAATCTTTAAAGTAATCGATTATAAAGCCCGCCGCCGTTTTCTCCTCGGGGGGTTTACCTCCTTTGAAAACATCAAGATTTTGTAAAACATCATCGCCTAATTTTTCAAGATGTTTTTTAACTTTCTCGTAAGGATATTTTTCCTTTAAACTTTCCAGCGCTGCAGAGATAATATCCTTCACTGCTTTTTGTTCGAGCATGCTAATATTTTTCTTGAAATTCTGACTTAGCTGAAAAGATTTTCTAAAAACAATTTGAAGTTCTTCCTGAAAAGCGGCGTATTTTTTAACGATTTGTTTTACTTGTTTTTGCGTAATCTTTTTCTTTTGGACAAACTCTTCCAATTGCGGCAATAGAACCGGCTTGTTGTCTATTACGGCAAATATTTCCGGGTGAACCATATCACCAGTTTTTACTTCTCCTAAAGTAAAATTTTCTTCCTTTAATTTTTGTTCGAATGCTGTCATTAAAGTTTGCTGATTTTCTCCGAATTCCGAGACTAATTTTTTCTTCTGCGAAAGGAAGGGTTCGTTTTCCAAAGCGGTAGGAATTTTTTCTCTTAAAAATTTTATTGCGCTCTTCAAATCTTCCTTAAATTGCTTTGCCTTTCCGGCTGGGAAAGTTAAGAGTGTGGGTCTGTCCGGGTCCTCGAAATTGTTCACGTAAGCATAGTCGAAAAGCTCGGTTGCTTTGGGCCGCATCGTTTCCAGGACTTTTTGAATTGTAGTGTATTTGCCCGTTCCTGAAAGCCCTGTAATAAAAATATTGTAACCTTGATTCTTTATCTCGACGCCTATCTTTAACGCTTTCAGTGCGCGTTCCTGTCCCACTATTCCTTCAATCGGTTCTATTGTTTGGGTGGATTCAAATTCAAAGTTTGAGGTGTCGCATTCAAGTTTTAAATCTTCGGGTTTAAGTTCGCTGTGCTTAGATGCTCGGATTAAAGGCATAATCGTTCCTTTTTTATTCTATGACAATGTTTTTACAATCAAAAGATTCCAAAAGATTCTTTATTAAAAATAAAAATATTTTGTGTCTATTCAAATAAAATAAAAATAAAGTGCCGGCTGATAACATACCGGTATAAGTTTAAATTCGGTGGCGAAAGTAATTAGCTTGTCTTTTCCTACAAAGCGTTTTGTTATGATTTTTTGCTTTCCTTATTTTTCCCAACCTACCCTTTCCCTCCCTTCCCGACCTACCTGCCGGCAAGCAGGAGGGAGGGCTGATTATTGGTGTGTATTGCGAACCTCGCCCCGCAGAATGCGAAGAAGGGATGAATAGGTTTGAAAAACGAATATCCCAAAGGGGTCAAAAGATTGTAAAAGAAAATAATGAAAAGTAAAATGATGCCTAAGGTATCAAAGTTGTTAATTAAAAATAATACTTCAAACCAAGAAAATGTTCTTTGAACATTAAAATTTCCCACTTTCCGTTTTCAACTCTCAACTAATAATGAGCACAATGCCTTGCATCTTACCTCTAACGTTTAACTATTTCTTGTTTCTTATTTTTTATCTTTTGCCACTGATTTTAAACCTGTACCAACATACCGGAAGGATAGAATACTAATGACACAGAATTCTTGCCGTTAAATTAAAAGTTAAAGCAACCTATATAATTATTAATTAAAAAATCGTATTTTTAAATAAAAAAGATTCTAAAATGAGATTTTACCTTGTTTTAAAAAGAGCAACGGATATTATTTTTGCGCTAATCTTTCTAATAGCGGCACTCCCTTTTATGATACTTTTCTTCCTCGTCTTATTCTTTGAATTGAAAGAATTTCCTCTTTTGATTCAGGAGCGCGGTTTAACGTTGGAAAACGGGAGGTTCAAAATCTTAAAACTACGAACGATCCCCACGCTTAAAGTAACACAGACCAAGCAAAACAGAAAAGATATTTTTAGGAAGCCTTCCTTGGCAAAGGATATTCCGCCGTTCGCAAGATGGCTGCGTAAGTCGGCGCTGGACGAGCTTCCGCAATTGTTTAACATACTATTGGGACAGATGAGTTTCATAGGGCCACGACCGTTAATTCTTTCTGATTTGATGCTTATGAAAAAGCAATTCCCAAATCATTACAACGAAAGATGCAAGTTAGAATCCAAGCCGGGGCTTTCGGGACTGTGGCAAATATTCGGCAACAGAGAAGAAGGCATTAATAATCTGATTGCATTGGAATATCTTTACGAACAAAGAAAAACTTTACTTTTGGATTTCAACCTGTTAATTCTAACAATCCCGATAGTATTAAAGGCTAAAAATTCAGATGCCATTTTGCCAAACAATAAAATTAAAAAGAGAAATTACCTGAGTTTCAATTTGTCGTTCGGCTATAATCAGCAAGGGGAAAAGGTTAAGATTCATCTGGTATTAGAGAGACTGATGGACCTCACCGCTGAGGAGAATTACACCGTGAATTTGCCCCCTGATTGGTGGTACAGCAGCAATAGTTACTAATCAGTTAAAGAATCCGGCGAAGTAGCAAACATAATTGACCTTAAAAAATTTAGGGAACGAAAATTCTGAAACGGTTCATAAAGCCCCAATTTTTAAAGTTCCCCTCTTTTAATGAGTCATCATAAGCGAAGTCGGGGCGTTGAAAAAGAGTTTATTTGTGGGACGGGTTGGTTTACGAAAATGCAGGGTTAGAAAAGAAAGTCTTGCAATTTCACATCTCGCTAAATTTCCCATTAACCCGTAGCTTAGCGGAGGCCATCCCGTTGTGACAATTGTGGGGGAGAAAAACCATCCCCGGATATTTCCAAACTAAAAATTTATTATTTTGATTTTTAAACAAATGTTTTTAATCGAAATGAAAAATCTCAATGGCTTGCCTAAAATATTTTTCTTCTTTTTGTCTATTGTTTTTTTCCTTAAAGTATCCTCCGTTATTTCCTACACCGGCGGGCAATCTAATGAAACCGTACATTACACAGTAGATCAAGGACTTTCGAGCAACATTGTTAATTCAATTTGCCAAGATGAAAACGGCTTTATTTGGTTCGGTACAAACGAAGGGTTGAACAGATTTGACGGCTACAATATTGAAGTAATTAAAAATCCGGCTCCCGATTCCGTAAGGATAAAAAGTGATTTTTTAAGGCAAGTAATCTTTTACAGTAAAGACAAACTTTTCCTTGCGGCTCAGAACGGCGTGTACGAATTTGATTCGCGCAAGTATTCTTTCGGGAAAATTTTTCTTACCCATTCCCGCAAGTTTTCAGTAAATAGACAAACAAAAAGAATTTACAGAATGTTAAAATTGCGGAACGGTAAACTTCTAATTTCCACGTCATCCTCATTGTTCGAATATGACCATGCGAAAGAAAGGGCAAAGGATTTACTGAAAGAAAATAAATACAAAGTTCTCCGGGAAAAGACAATTAAAAATCTGGCGTGAACCAACTATTTTTTGTGGTTTGTTACAACGGATAATCAATTATTTTTCGAGAGGGACAATGTGATTAAAAAATTCGGTTCGTACAACCAAATAAACAATTTGTTTTCGGACGGGCGATTTGTTTACATCCTCGGTTCAAGAAGTTTGCTTTTAAAAATAGACAGCAAATTTAACAGGCTTTACGATTTAAGCTACTTACTTAAAAAAACGCCGTACATTTTGTTCAACCCGATGAAAATGGTAAAGTACTGAGATAGTAAATTCATTATTGCATCTCTGCATTCGATTTTTTCAGTGGATTTAAAAGAAAATTCCGTCCGGAAAATTGAAACGCCCGAATTTTACGTAATTAAAGCAATGTTAGCGGATAAAAACTCCGTGCTTTGGGTAGCCACTAACGGACTGGGCATTTTCAAAATAGACTTGACTCCTGTTCAATTTTTAACCTTAAGCAAACGGAAAGGGAATCTTTCCTTTTTAAGCGTTCGTGCTATTTTGCCCGTAGGGAACGGACAACTGCTAGTGGGCGGTTTATACGTGCTAAACGTTGTCAATCTCAAAACGCTTTCTTTTATGGAAATGCCCTAATTCAAAGGCTCAACGGTTTATTATTTGATTAGAGACGAAAGTAATAAAAACATTATTTGGGCCTCCGTATTCAGCGGCGGAATAAGAAAGTTAAATTTAAAAACCGGCAAAGTGGTTGATGTCCCTCTACCACTTGGAAATAATGTTTTGCAGGGAATGAGGTTTTTTAAGTGCATTAAAGGTTCGAACGGCAATTTGTATTTCGGGACGAACCGCGGACTGTTAGTTGCGAAGCGTAACGGTAAGCTTTTCGCACTGAAGAAGTTTCCTCAACTAAACAAAGGTCGTTCTAAACCAAATAAAACTAATATTACTGATTTTTAACCAAACAACTCGTCCCGACTTGGCAGAAAGGGAATGATTATTAATTATGGATATGACTTCCGGTAGGCATGCGATGAATTATGAATGCGTTACGAGTAGCTTGATTGCGTGATTGTATAGTTGGATGGATGGTTTGTTGGATGATTGGATGTCCGACTACGTCATCGCTATGCTTGGGCTACGGCGTGACAAGTTGGATTATTGAATGATTGTTCTGTTATTTTTTTGAGGTTAAGGTTGAGGTTAAGAATTGTTACAGATTACAGAAAAACAAAGTCTGCAAAATAATTTTAACAAAGCTCAACATGAGGGACATTTCATTAACCCCGAGCTTCAGCTCGGGGGTAGGACGAGAGAAAACACTAAAGTTTTTTGGCGCGATTTTTGGCTTCGCTCGTCTAAGAAGGATAAAAATCGTGACAAAACTTCGGAGGGAAATAATCAGACGAAATAAAAGGATTCCTCTTCGACTCAACTCATCAAGATTTGAAAACTCTACCAATTAATTTTCGGTTTCACATCTGTCCACAATAATAAAAACAACATATTTTGGACAGCAAAAATAATTTTATAATATTTATTAAGAAAAAAGGGGCTCAAAAAACTTAAGAAGCATCCCTAACACAAAGGACTTGGAAGAGTTTGTAAGAAAAAATAAACTTTCGAATATTTTGGGCAGCATAATGATGTAAAAAGACGTTTTTAAGGGGGGGTTTGAAAGACTTACCAAAAGTGTCCCAAATGAAAGATTTTCAAGGTTTTATTTTAATGGGGAAATTATTTTGGAAAGAAGTGTTCGGTTTTATTATTTGTTCGCAAGTTGATTGACGTCACAATTATATTGGTAATTTTATCTTACATTAAATTAAGTTTTTTAAAGTTTTAAATCTCACCGCAAAGTGCTTTTTCTCTTAGCTTAAAAATTCATTTTGCTTTGCGTGTCGGAGGGCTTTAAGGACGCACTTGACTGCGTCCTTTTCTATTAGAATTCTCATTTCACAAATCTAAATTTTAATCAACTTCTCCCCTTTGAATAAAAATTTGCTCTGAATTTCATTAAGTTTAAAATATGCGAAAAATTTTTCTTTACATAGCGGGGTTGACTTTCGTGGCTTCGTGCTCTTCAAGTCCGAGATTTACATCTTCTAAAAACCGTACAGCCACACATCAGAGGGAAACCACTTCCGATTCTACGGGGCGGTTTGCCTCTGAAGATTCAAGTGAAGCAGAAGATACCGTTGCCTTCTTTGACCCTTTATCAGGAAAAATTCTTGCTACACAGATCGGGATTGCCTCTTACTACGCAGAACCTTTCAACGGCAGAAAAACTGCGAACGGCGAAATTTACAATATGTACGAGTTAACGGCTGCTCACCCGTCTTTCCCTTTTGGAACAATTGCGCTCATTACAAATTTGAGAAACGGTAAAACGGCAATTGTTAAAATTAACGATAGGATGCCGAAACGTTCCGATAGAATAATAGACCTTTCCTATGGAACGGCGATAATATTAAATATGGTAAAAGACGGAATAGCAAGAGTAAAAATAGAAGTGCTGAAATGGGGAGACAATAAGTACCACGGCTCTCGGTAAATGTGAGAACCACGAAAGAATTTAAGCCGCTAAAAGTTGGTTAAACATAATTCCGAATGGATGAGAGGTGCAAGCATTACACACGACTTACTACTCGTCAATCGTTAGGGGCAAGAAGCAAGACGTAAGAAGTCTTAACCATTTCAAGTACTCGTCAGTAGTAATTCATTCGGTTTTCGTTTAGAGGTTTAGGGTTTTGAAGTTTAGGGAACACCGGATATTTTCCCCGGTTGTTGAGAGCTGATTACTTATGACTTAAGACTCGTCACTTAAGACTTTGCATTCGTGTTCTATCAATAAAATTTTATTTTACATTTTTTTTACATTTCCTATATTACTGGCGGAAATAATATTAAATTAATTTTTAACTCGAGGAGAAAAGAGGGATAATACCGAAA
>WFQV01000350.1 GCA_015486905.1 Melioribacteraceae bacterium
GAAATTAATGAACCGAATTCGTTTCGTAAATTTTAAAAAATTAAGAGTGGTAAACTTATTCTTGTTATTAATGATTTTCTCCTTCGGTCGGCGAATAATTGCTCAATCAATTGTGGAATTTACGGTAACCCCTTCCACACATTACACTAAAATAAAACCAATATGGAATGCAATTAATTGGTTTTACCCCAGTTTTGCATTGGGTCCGGACGGTAAGCCCAATATGTGGTATCGGGAAACGGAACCGTTTGTTAACAGAGTTACTTTGGTAACGGCAACCGGTGGACGTGTGGATTTTCCACAGGGAGAAATTTTGAAAGAAGACAATTCGGGTAATTTTTATTATGATTTTAATAATTTCGATAAATACCTCGATGCAACCTTAGCAAACAATTACACACCGATAATTGTTTTCGGTGCTGTCCCGTTCGTTCTTGCACCGAAAAATTACATGGTGGGAAGTTTTGGCACCATTACCAACCCGCCGGTTGATTACGGCAAATGGCACGATTTTGTTAAAAAGGTTGTTGAGCATTGTGTAAACAGATACGGGTCGGAAAAAGTCCTTCCCTGGTCGTGGAGGCTTTACACCGAGCCGGACAACACTTCATGGTGGACGGGCACCAAGGAACAATATTTTAAACTTTACGATTACTCGGTGGATGCCATTGAAAAAGCTCTGCCGGGCGCAATTGTGGGCCCGGGCAATATTTTGGGCGACGTTGAAAACCATTGGGGCATGCAAATATTAGACCACGCCTTCGGCGAGACAAATTACTACACAGGTAAAACGGGAACTCGTTTGAACTTTTTTACATTCTCTGCTTACGAGCAATGCGAAAAGGAATTCCCCCCTATGAAAGAGTTTCAAGGTGTCGTTGATGCAATAAAAGAAAAACTTAAAAAATACGGCATGGACGGTAAAGTTGCTCTCGGTATTGGCGAAGGGCAATTAATGCTGGATGAGGACGGCAAATATCTTTGGGGCGGAGACGGCACGGAATACGGTGCGGCTTGGCAGGCGGCTTATCAGATTTTTGGTATACGTAACGGACTCGATAGAATTGTCCAGTGGGAATTCACCTCCGACGGAGTAAAAACACCGAAGTACAATGTTATTGAAATGTTTGAGAAAATGAAAGGCGATACGCGTGTAAAAATGGAAGTCACCAAAGATACACGGGATAACCTTGGGAAAAGTTTGGACAAAATCGACGGCATTGCTTCGGTTAACGGACAAAAAACATCGTTAAAAATATTGATATTCGATCAACACAAATATCGCGACCCGGGCGGACTGGGAGTGGAAGACCCGCAGAATGTGAAAATCATAGTTAAAAAACTTCCCTTTGATGCGGCTAAAGTTTACGTTAAACATTGGCTTGTTGACGCTAACCACAGCAATTTCTTTACGCAATGGCTAAAAGACAGTAAAAACATCAGGCGGGTTGACCGCAGCGATATGCCCGGCAGCATTTACGATGCACAAGTAGTGAGTGTGCTCGATCAAAACGGACGGAACTTTTGGTACTCACATAAATCGCATTACCTTGAAATAGATGATTTGGAAACCGACGGACCGCAAACCGAGCAATCAGTTTCGAACGACGGCTCATTCACAATAAATATTAAAATGCATCCGCATCAGGTTTCTCTTTTGGAGATTAACAAAGATTCCGTTGAAACTGCCGTGAGGATGAGAGATTTTAATACCCCCGGTAATTTTAAACTTTCACAGAATTTTCCCAATCCTTTCGGCGGTACGGTTGAACCGAATTCCTCAATAACAAATATTCGATATACATTGAGTAAAAATTCATTCGTGAAATTAATAGTTTACAATGTGCTTGGGAATGTAGTTGAAACGTTGGTTAATAAAGAGCAAGCTCCGGGAATTTACACTGTTACTTTCAATGCACGAAATTTAGCCAGCGGTATTTATTTCTACCAACTGAAAACGGAGAAGAAAGTAATCACAAAGAAAATGATATTCTTGAAATAGTATCGTATGACCTAAGCTCTAAATAAAAAATATTTATCGGAGAATAAATGCTAATAATAATAAGTTTAATTGTCGTTGTTATTTTAATGGTAGTTGCTGCCGCCAAATATAATTTTCATCCTTTCTTGTCCTTACTGCTTGCTGCAATTGTAATGGGTTTTATCGGCGGATTGAATGAATCTCAAGTGACAAAAACTTTGGTAAACGGTTTCGGTAAAACACTGGCAAGCATAGGAATTATTATTGCGTTCGGTACAATCATTGGTTCTTATCTTGAAAAGAGCGGGGGAGCCAAAGCTTTGGCTAACAAGGTATTGAAAATTATTGGCGAAAGGAACTCGGCTCTTGCTATGAATATTACAGGGTTCATAGTTTCCATTCCCGTTTTCTGTGATTCGGGTTTTGTTATTCTTTCCTCTTTAAATAAAGCGCTTAGCAGAAGAGCTAAAATTCCTTTGATTGTTTTGGGCGTTTCACTTGCAGCGGGACTTTATGCAACACACGTATTTGTACCCCCAACTCCAGGACCCCTGGCGGCAGCGGCTGCATTAAATGCCGACCTTGGACTTGTAATTCTACTCGGTTTAATTGTTGCCATCCCGGTAGCCCTTGCGGGATTTTTCTGGGCGAAGTTCATTGGGAAAAGATTGGAAACGAAAATATCGGAGGAGTCAATTACCGAACCCGAGGCAAGGAAGGAAAAACTTCCGGCAACCGGTTTGGCATTCGCCCCGATTTTAGTACCGATTATTTTAATTGCTCTTAAATCAATTGCAGATTATCCCACTCACCCTTTTGGGACGGGAATAATTGCCGCAGGTTTTAATTTTATTGGAAATCCGGTTATCGCCTTATTTTTCGGCGTCTTCCTGGCATTTAAATTAAAGGATAAAGAAACCAAAGAGACCCACTTCGGCTGGATAACAAGCGGTTTGAGAGAAGCGGGAATAATCATATTGATTACCGGTGCGGGCGGTGCCTTTGGCGCTATTCTTCGGGCAACGGGAATAGGAGAGATTATCGGCTCAAGTTTTTCCAATTTACAAATAGGACTTCTGCTTCCTTTCCTGATTGCCGCAATTTTGAAATCGGCTCAAGGTTCTTCTACCGTTGCAATTATTACCACTGCGGCAATTGTTGCACCTCTGTTGGAACCTTTCGGCTTAGCTTCACCTTTCGGAAGAGCTTTAACGGTTATGGCTATCGGTGCGGGGGCTATGACAGTCTCACATTTTAACGACAGCTTCTTTTGGGTGGTGGCACAGTTTACCGAAATGGACACGGCAACGGCGCTAAAGAACCAAACGGTCTCAACTTTTTTTCAAGGAATCACGGGAATTATCGTGGTTGGAATTTTATCGTTAATATTACTTTAATTTTACGGTTGACCGAATGAAGAAGAAAAGCAAAAATATTTTTTCGTATCTCTTTGATTATTACAAGACAGGGGAAGACAAACCCATACTGCAGGATGAAGCAGCCATTGATAAGTTGTACAAGAAAAAACGTTTGAGCGTTATTCTTTCGGTTATCTTCGGGTACGGCTCTTTTTACA
>WFQV01000351.1 GCA_015486905.1 Melioribacteraceae bacterium
TAGCAGGGCTGGTCGCTCTTTATTCCGCGAACAAAGAGGTGCAGGAGAGAATAATCGAACGTGAAATCAAAGGATTAGAAGCAGGCTCAAATAACACATCAAAAAATCTTCATTACTTTTTTAACAAATATCTCGGCGAGTTATCTTTCTTAACCGAGTTAAAGGACATCCAAAAACTTAATGCAACCGGGAAAAATTTAATGAGGGTTTTCTACGAGCACAATCAAGACAACATTAAAGCAATCACTCGCGTTACAAAGGATGGACATATAGAATACACAATCCCTTACGTAAAATCCGCCATTGGGAAAGACGTTTCAATGCAAAAACACAACAAGGAAATAATGCGGGAACATTTGCCTTTAATTAGTGATGTTTTCAAAGCCGTTCAAGGTTACAGAACCATTGCTTTTGCTTACCCTATTTTTGACGAAAACGGAAATTACGACGGAGCTTTAACTTTACTTCTCCCTTTCGAAACTATTGCACAAGCATATATTGACTCGCTTCGTGCTTCTAATGAAATCACCACCTTACTCCTTTCCGCAAAAGGAATAATACTCTATTCCAGTAAAAAGGAAGACGTACACAAATCTATTTTTAATTCAACGGTCAATAAAACCTTACCCGACAGTGTAATTAAAGAAATTTTATGCGATGACAACGGAGCGCTGAGATATTCGGCGAAAGATTCAACTCAAAAGAAAATAGGATATATTTCAATTTATTCTCAAGTCCCGCTTGTAAAATCTCACTGGGTAATTCTGCTCACAATCCCGATAAAAAGCGTGCTCGGTAATTTGCACACTTACAATCTACAATTCGTTTTCATCATTTCGACTCTTAGTTTGGGTTTATTTCTATTTGCTTTCGTTTTTTACAGAAGCCGTTCAAAGGCTTACAAAAAAATAGAGGAGCAGAAAGAACTTTTCAGAATGGCTGCTGATATGACCGGGCAAATTATTTACGAACATGAAATACCAACGGGGAAAATTATATGGGCAGGTGCAATCGAAAAGGTTACGGGTTACCCAATTAAAAAATTCACAACTTACGATTTTAACGACTGGTTAAAAATTTGCCACCCGGAAGAAAAAAACTTACACAAGTTCGACCAGGAAACAATTAAAAAACTTCACAACCCGTTAACAAGAGAATACAGAATCCGAAGGCAGGATGGAGAATTTATCACCGTTGAAGATAACAGCTACTTCGTTATGAATTCCAACAGTGAAGCCGTTAAACAAATAGGAACAATTAAAGATATCTCGGAAAGGAAAAAAGCCGAAGCCGAATTACGTAAGTACCAAGAGAAATTGGAAGAAATTGTTAAAGCGAGAACCAGAGCATTACGTGAAACCAACAGACTTCTAAGTGACGAAATAGAAAAAAGGAAATTAAACGAAATAGAGTTGATAAAGGCTCTTAAGCAAGTAGAGACTACGGATAAATTAAAATATCAATTCTTACAAATGATTTCGCACGAATTTAGAACACCGCTCGGAATAATAATAAACAATGTCGATTTGCTCTTTGACAACATTTCTAATCCGGATGATGAGGAATTGCTAAGCTCAAAGTATTCAATTATTTCAGCCTCCAATAGAATAACGCGTACCGTTGACTCAATCGTGATTATGTCGGAACTTCAAAACGATAGTTACGAACAAAGATTGGAAAAGTTTAACCTCTTTGAAGATGCCGTTGATTCGGTCTGTGAAAACTTAAAATATGATGCTAATAATCGTAAAAATAACTTTACTTGGGAAAATGATGCCGGAACAACTTTAATACTACAAGACAGATTTGCAATCGAGCTAATACTGAAACATGTTATTGAAAATGCTTTGGAATACACTAAAAACGGGTATGTGGAAGTTCGTGTTTCAAAAAATGAAAAAGGGGCTTTTATTGTTACCGTTCAAGATACGGGAGAAGGAATTTCGGAAGAATATTTACCGCAAATTTTTACTGTTTTTTCACAAGAAAAAGGGGGTTACAAAAGGAAACACGAAGGCTCGGGTTTGGGACTCGCTTTAGTTAAAAAACTTTGTGACAAATCGGGAATTGAAATAAACGTTAAAAGTAAAAAAGGTCAAGGTACCCTTGTGACATTAATTATAACTTCACTACAAAATAATTCTTCAAAGGAACATTAAATAATTGAAGATGTAAAAATTTTTATTATTATTTGAATTTGACTTTACCGATGTAATAACCTACATTGCAAAATACCAAGGAGTAAAAACTTCCGTGTAGTCGTTAATGATTTGCTTCGATGAACTCCACTAATTTACTAATCATTTCGAGGGGAGAAAAAAGTGTTTAAATTTTTAATAATTGACGACAAGCTCAAGCAAATTCATTTTATTGCTACTTTTCTAAAAAAGCAATTTCCCGAAAGCATAATTCTTTCGGCATTAAACGGAAAAGAAGGAATTGAAATAGCGGAAAGGGAAAGCCCGAATTTAATTCTCCTCGATTTAGTAATGCCCGGAATGGATGGAATTCAAACTTTGAATCTCCTAAAACAAAACGACACTACGAAAGATGTCCCGGTTATCATAATAACAGCTACTTCAAACGAAAACGAACAAAAGATTAAATCGTTAGCCGCCGGTGCCGATTACTTCATCTTCCGACCGGAAAATATCGGTGAACTTCTTCCGCAAATAACTTCCCTTCTAAGGCGTCAAGGTTTCTTCATACCTAAGATTGAGAAAAAAGAATCGAATTACAAAAACTATTTAACCCAAGAAATTCAAACTTCGAACAATAGAGAAAAAGCTCTTAAAAGGGCGTTATCGGATTTAAGAAAAGCACACGAAAAAATAGAGCAGCAGAATTCAAGTCTTTCAAATGAAATAAACGAGAAGAACATTCTACTTAAAAATCTGCAGGAAAGCGAAAGAAAATTTAAGTTTTTATTCGATTCCGCATTCGATTTGATTTTCCTTTTGGAAATTACCGATGAAAATATTCAAATTAACGACATTAACCAGGTCGCGCTGGAAAAACTGGGATATGAAAAGGGAGAAATTACAAAATTAAAAATAAGCGAGCTTTATTCTGAAAGAGAGGATAAATTAAACAAATTTATTTTCGAGGCAAATCTTGGTAAAGTACAACAAAAAGTTGAGTTTACGCACAAAACAAAAGAAGGTAAGAATTTCACAGTCGAAGCACAAGCAAAAGTACTTAAACTTTTTGATAAAAATCTGATTTACTTACGCGAAAGGGACATTACAAATGAAATCCAAATGTTGAACAAATTGAGAATGTTTTCGCGAATTATTCAGCTCTCCCCCGCGTCGGTAATAATTACAGACATTAATGGTAAAATAGAATATGTAAATCAAAGTTTCACCGAAATTACCGGATATTCCGAAAAAGAAATACTTGGCCAAGTACCATGCATTTTAAGCATCGATTATTACGACGACGAATCTTACCGTAATCTCTGGAATATATTAAAAGGCGGCGACGTTTGGATTGGTGAATTCCGCAACAAGAAAAATACAGGCGAACCTTTCTGGGAATTATCATCAATCACACCTATTATCGACAAAGACGGTGTTCTTAAAAATTTCGCAATAATTTCTCAGGATATTACGGAGCAAAAAGAATTAATAGAAGAATTAAAAATTGCAAAGGCAGAAGCTGAAAAGTCAGACAGATTAAAATCCGAGTTCCTTGCTCGAATTTCTCACGAAATCAGAACACCGTTAAATACAATTATTAATTTTACTCAAATTCTCTTTGAAGAATTGTCGGGAGAAAAAAGCAATATTGTAAAAATCAGTCAAGATGCAATAATAAGCGCTTCCAAAAGAATACAAAGAACAATTGAGTTAATCTTAAATATGGCTCAAATTGAATCGGGAACAATTGAATACAAAGCGGAAGAATTTGACCTTATCAAAGATTGCATAAAACCCTTAACCGACGAATATTCGCCAATAATTGAACAAAAAAATCTACATTTAAATCTTAATATCGAGACAAACGAAACAAAGCTAACAGCCGACAGATACACCGTTTTCCAAATATTTTCAAATTTAATCGATAATGCGGTTAAATTTACCTCACAAGGAGAGATAAAAATTTCAGTTAATAGAAACGAAGAAAATAATTTAAGCGTTAGTGTTGAAGATACGGGAGCAGGAATTGCCGATGAATACCTCCCTGAAATTTTTAAACCTTTCACTCAAGAAGAATCCGGTTATTCGAGGCACTTCGAAGGCATCGGCTTGGGAATGGCTTTGGTAAAAAAATACTGCGATTTAAACCACGCCGAAATCGACATCAAAAGCGAAAAGCAGAAAGGGACAAAAGTAACCGTAACATTCAAGGAATATAAACAGAGTATATAAACGCTGTTTCTAATTTTCTGTTTTTAAGCTAAAAAATACCGAAACATTAATCAACTACATTTTTTTAATTTTCTCACCGTCAAAGAATATCTTTCATTTTTTGACAAATTTCCAACTTTTTAAAACAATTTTTAAATGACTTCAAAATTCCGCTGCAGTTTTATTTTTCTGGTACGGTAATTGCTCTTAAAAAAGAGTTAATGAATGGAGGGAATGCTCAAGCGATCAAGT
>WFQV01000352.1 GCA_015486905.1 Melioribacteraceae bacterium
AATCATGACTAAGTTTAAAACACTCAAGAGAATGATTATGAATGAAGAATGCGTAAGGAATAAATTGATTGGATGGTTGGATGAATGCATGGTTGAATGGTTGGATTATTGGATTGTTGGATTGTTGGATGAATGGATGACTGTTCTTTTATTTTTTGATTAGAGACTGAGGTTGAGGCTAAGGTTGAGGCTTGTTACAGATTACCGAAAAACAAAGCGTAGAAAATAATTTTAAAAAAAGATCCCTATGAGCGACATTTCATTAACCCCGAGCTTCGCTCGGAAGTAGTGAGAGAAAAAACATAAAGTGTTTTGGCGAGATTTTTGTCTTTGCTCGTTTGGGTAAGATATAAATCGTGACAAAACTTAGGAGGATATAAACACATGGAAAAAATATTTCTAATCGCATTTATTTTTTTAACATCACAGTTGCTTTTAGCACAAACGGATTCTGTTTCGAATATCCCACAAGGGAAATTTGCACTTCAATTTCAGGTTAAGGAAAATTTCTCAATTAGCTCTTTTCAAGGCAGTATTTTGTCGGGTAAGTATTTTTTTAATAACGGGAATGCATTCCGAGCGGGATTGACAGTAAGCGTAAACACGGAAGATAAAAATTTTTCCCAATCAATAAATGATTCTTTGGTTTACCAAAATGCACCTAATAATAAAAAATACTCTTCCGTTTTTATTTCACAATATTTATTTTATTTTCACGGTCTCGAAAATATTTACTATTATGCCGGAGCAGGGCCATATTTCGGCTATTTCTTAACGAAATCTTCAGATGCTCCTATTCCAATTAAATATTCAACAACGCTTTCGGGTAGTTCCGGTTCGCAAAAGGAAATCAGAATAGGACTTGAAGCGGTTTTTGGAGTTGAGTGGTTCTTCGATAAAAGATTTAGTCTGTCAGCAGAATATGGAGTTTTGGGTTATTATGGTAAGAGAAATGAAGAATTTCATTATATACAAAATTCTTTGATGAAGAATGAAAATAACGAAACGAAAAAATTTAATTTTTCGGGCAATACTAAACTCGGCATTTCAATTTACTTCTAAGAAGGTAAAAAATGATTATTAAGAAAATTGACGATGTACCTAAATTTAAATTGGAGATGGAAGGGGCGAAGGACGTTTTCAAACAAATACCGATTTCCTCCAAGGACGGAACGCCCGAATATTCCTTACGGGTGTTTACCGTAAAGCCCGGTGGTAACACACCTTTCCACAAACATCCTTACGAACATTTGAATTACATTATTTCGGGGGAAGGTGTATTGGTAGGTGAGGGAGGCGAAAAGCAGATTGCCGAAGGCGACTTTGCCCTCGTGATGCCGAACGAGATGCACAGTTACAAAAATACTTCTTCCGAAAAAGATTTGGTTTTAATTTGTGCGGTCAAAAAAGAATTTGAATAAATTTCGTAAATAAAAACGGGAACTGAATTGAAATTATTAATGATTTATTGCAGTAAATTTGCGTACAAAACAACACGCAAAGGTTTGGAAAGCGCTAAAACGAAAGAAGAGGAAAAAGAATTCAACGATGTGCTTGTGGGCTTTATTCAAGTCGAAGCGGAAGATGAGGAAAGAGCTTCGGCTGTTGAAACAAAGTTAGTAAAGAATTTGAAGTGGGGATTTAAAAAGAACAATGCAGCAGGAATTATTCTCCATTCGTTTAATCATTTGTCGGAAAGTAAAGCCTCGCCGGAATTCTCGGATAATTTTTTAAACAGTACTTTCGAAAGGCTGAAAAATTCGGGTTACGAAACATACCAAACACCATTCGGTTATTTCTTGGACCTGGAAGTCAGGGCACCGGGCGAAAGCCTTGCAAGGATTTTTAAATCATTCTAGATTCGGCCAATTAGTCCGTTATTTTAATTATTTACCGCCGGTAGTTTTTTACCGAATATTCTTAAGAGTAAGGTTAGCACGGCGAAAATTAAAATTATTGAAATGTAAGGGCTCAAACCGAAAGCGGTCGGAATATCTCCCAACAGCATGCAAACTATCGCCACGACGATTGCGTACGGCAGCTGAGTGTTAACGTGTGCCATGTGGTTACAATGTGAAGCAATCGATGAGAGTATTGTAGTATCAGCAATGGGCGAGCAGTGATCGCCGAAAACTGAGCCAGCAAGTACGGAACTAACCACCCCTACTAAAATTAAATTTGTTGTCTCGGGGTCAAGTCCGCTTTGCAAGGAAAGTTTGTAAGCAAGAGGAATTACAATTGGAATTACAATTGCCATTGTTCCCCAACTTGTTCCGGTAGCAAAGCTGATGAAAGCACAGATTAGGAAAACAATGACCGGCAGGAAATGGGGACTTATTGCTCCCTGCAAAATTGAAATCAAATAATCGGCGGTCTTTAATTCAACGGTCACCAAACTCAGTGACCAAGCGAATACGAGTATTACAACGGCGAAAAGCATTGATTGAATACCTTTGTTCCACGCTTGGACGGCTTCGGTTAATTTCATTCGCCTTTGCCAAACGGTCATAATTACCGCGACAATACTTGCGCTAAAGCTTGCCCACAGCAGTGAGGAAAAAGAATCCGAATTGCTGATTATTTGTCTTAGCG